>CAZHBD010000001.1:0-67483 GCA_964530555.1 uncultured Candidatus Saccharibacteria bacterium
GTCCAATTGGCTTGGGTTCGAGCAAACTGGGAAAAAATCGGCCGAGGCAACCAAATCAGAGGTGCGGACGCTCTCCAGCCGGGTGATGTAGCGTTCCGTGTGACTTCTAGTGGATCTAATGATGGCCATACCTTTGTGTATGTTGGGAAGGTCGGTGGCTTTGACAGTGTTATCGCTTCCGCATCGCTAGATAGCAGGGCACCTATGGCGGGCAAGGAACAGGCGCTGGCAAGCAATATTGAGTGGTATCGTAAAAAAAGCAGCGCACCTGCTGCAGGAGCTCTACAATAGTGGTCATGAATCAGAACCAGAGCAGAACAACCCCTTTGTTGCTTGTATTAATCGTGTTGGTTGTGTTGATTGGCGGCATCTACTCAATACTCAACAGACACGGCACCACAAAAATCAGCATCGATGTTCTCCCCAAAGACTCGCAAATCAGTATCAACGGCACTAAAACTGGTAGTACGACACACTACCTTAAACCGGGTACGTATAAGTTAACGGCCTCGAGGTCTGGTTTTACAACGGCCACGTCCGATATCACGATTAAGCCCGGCGATGGACCTAAAAATGTCAGACTCTTGCCCACACCCGCCGACCCTGGCGCAATTACCTGGGCAAGCGAGCACGCGGCCGAGTATCAAAAGCTAGAGTCAGGAGCTGGTGCCGAAACCCAAGATGAAGGAGAGGAGTTTGAAAAAAAATTCCCAATTTCTAGGGTCCTGCCATATAAAAACCTTCTCTTTTCAATCGATTACTCCACCAACAACACCAAGAACGGATTCAAGATTATTGTTTCAGCAGATACGGCAGTAGACCGACAATACGCCGTTAAGCAGATTCAAGACTGGGGTTACAGTCCTGGCGACTATCAGATTGAGTTCTCAGGCTTTTCCAACCCGCTGGAGGCACCACGATGACTCGACGTACTGCACTGATCATACTGGCGGTTCTTATTTTGGCTGGCGCTGCGACTGGAATATTTGTTTGGCACAGGAGCTTCCAAATCATTACCGTCCGGTTCGTTGGCAACGCCCCTAGGAATGTTAAGTTATACCATGCAAATGACGACACAGAATCGATCCCAAATGAAAAAGACCTGATAAGGACGATAGTTGACAACACCTCTCTTAGACTGCATAAAGGTGGCTACCTCTTAATAGCTGAGGGGAATGATACGTATGAAAGTTATCAAACAACTTTTAGCAACCGCGAAGGCCCTATAACCATAGAGGTAAACCCAGATTTTACCGACGATAGGCTGACCAAGCTTAGCGCTTCAGAGCAACCTGTCATTGAAAACCTGGTAAAAGACAATTACCCCGCCGTCAAGCAAAACTACAACATCCAGGGACGCCTCTTAGACAAGGCCGACTGGTTTGCCGGTGTATTAAAACCAAACGACGATACCGCCGACACCCTACGTTTTGTCGCCCATAAAGTTAGTGACCGTTGGGTAATTGTAACAAAGCCACCCTCGATTGTTATCAGCAAAGTTGATTATCCAGACATACCTGAAACGGTTATAAAAGCCGTAAACAACCTTTAGTAGGTTTGGTTATTTCTGTGTAGGGATAATTGTGCATTGACCCATAAAATGTTGCACGACTACATCGGCGTCAGTAGTTGTAATAAACGTCTGGTAGTCTTTTAAGAAGTCTGTGAGCGCCTTTCTGCGAGCCCCATCCAGCTCACTAAATACATCATCGAGAAGTAGTATTGGGTGCTGTTGAGTGGTGTCTTCGAGGAGTTTGGTTTCGACAAGCTTGAGACTAAGGAGAATAGTACGTATTTCGCCTCGAGAAGCGCTAACTCTTGCGTCTTGGCCATTGATAGTAACACTAAAATCTTCACGATGCGGACCTGAAGAGGTAAAGCCCATTTCTCGATCGCGGCTCAGAGTCGTTTCAAGTTTTTTCAAGAAGGCCGTGCTGTACGTCTCATGCGCAAAACTTGGTTGGTAGACTAAAAGGCTTTGTTCGTTGGAACGAGCGATTGTCCGATAAAACAAGGGTAGTTGCTGGTTAATAGACTCTATTAGTTGTTGTCGAGCGCTGGCGACCTGACTACCAAGCTCGGCCAATCGGACATTCCAAGCAAACAATTCATTTGGCGTTATCTGTGTACGTTTTAGGAGGTGGTTTCGTTGCACTAAGGCCCGTTTATACGTCCGGCGTGTTGTAGCGTAACCTGGAACCACAAGCTCTAGAAGGTTGTCCAAAAAGTCACGCCGCTTCTCCGGCCCGCTCTGGAACATTTGCAGATGCTGCGGCTCAAACAAGACAACTGATATACGCTTTTTTGGGCTGAGCCGAGTATAGCTCTGTTTGTTGATTTGAAAGCTCTTAGCAGCTTTGTGTTCGCTTTGACGTTCTAAAAAAACCACACGCTCGTCTTGCTCAAAAAAACCCGCTAAACGAGCCCAGGGTTGCCCATGCGCAATAAGTTCGTCCGTTGTGGCACGATAGCTCTGTCCACTACACAACAGTAGGATTGCTTCGAGTAAATTCGTCTTACCGCTAGCGTTCGGCCCGACCACAATACTAACCCCGGGGGAGAATTCGTATGAGGCCTCTGTGTATGAACGAAAGTTTTGTAAACGAAGGCTATATATCATCTTCGCCTTCCATAGTACCAGCGTCTGCCTAACTCTTTAGTGGCATTATTACATGCGTGTAGTCGCTACTACCCGCTTCACGAATCACACATGCTTCCAGCTTGCCATTAAAACAAAGTTCTACTTCCTCCGCCGACAAAACATTCAAGGCGTCAAGGATGTAACGTGAGTTTAAGGTAATGTCACCCCCTTCACTAGTAATATTGGCGGGTGCTGTTGCGGTGTTTTCGCCTAGTTGTGATGCAATGGAACGAATACTTACGGTGCTGGCTTTAGGGTCAAGGTGTATAGTCACACTACCTGCACTCTCGCGAGCAAATAAGCTCGATACTTTTGTGATGTTAGTGAGTTCGCTCCGTTTGATTTTTGCCATATTGGCAAAATCTTTGGGTACAAGCCTTCGGTAATCCGGATACGAACCGTCGATGAGCCGTGTTACCAACTCACCATCCCCAACCTTAAACAACACTTGCTGCTCATCGCTTACCACTTCGACCACCTCATCGTTATCAGGAAGCAAGCGCAGCAAATCACTAAAAGCAGTGGCGGGGATTAGTAATTTCATTTGTTGATCTGTTTTAGACAAACGTCGCTCAGCCAAACGATAGCTGTCTGTTGACACTAAATAGACCAGTCCCTCATGACTGTGTAAGTAAACCCCCGTTAGTACTGGCCTCGCTTCGTCACTACTCGCAGCGACCAACACTTGTTGTAGACCCTTTTTTAGCTGCAAAGCGGGAATCTGCCATGTAGAGCCACCTTCTATGGTTGGCATCACAGGAAATTCTTCTGCAGAAATGCCATTGATGACCGAGTTATATTGGTCGGTTGTTATGTGAAGCTTGAAATCCTCAAGCTCAAGGTTAATGACTCCGGCTGGTAAACTGGACACAAAGTCTTGCATTAATCGGGCAGGAACGGTAATGCTGCCTTCTTCTTTTACTTTTGAGCCAATGTATTGTGTGATGGCAATTTCTAGGTTTGTTGCCGAGATAGCCAGGCGTGTTCCAATGGTCTTAAGAACGATGTTTGCTAGTATGGGCAGTGTGTTGCGGGTATTCGCCACGCGTGAGACAGAGCCAACCGCTTTACTTAGATTTTCTTGCGTAACTTGCAGTTTCACGAGCTGCCTCCATTAGTATTATTTATATACATAGTAGTAGTTATAGTAAGACCTGTGGAAACTGCGTAAAACCACCCACTTAACAGGCGAAAAGGAGTGTGAAAAGGTGCGTATAAAACTGTTGAAAGACTGTTAAAAATCCGGGTACAAAAAGTGTACAACTCACCGAAAACGAACCCATGGTTTTCTGACTGTGAAAAACCTCCGTTTATCCCACAATCTGCCCACAAGGCGTTAACACGTTGTCCACAAGTTTTACGCATACAACCGCTCCTTAATTTCGGTGATCGCAGAGCGAATATCTGCATCAAGTGCTGACTCTTTCTCGATTTTTTCAACCGAGTGAATAGCCGTGGTGTGATCTTTGCGACCCAACTCCTTTGCTATTTTAGGGAAACTGAGATGCAATTCACTACGGAGCATATACATCGCAATCTGTCGCGGTACAACAATATCTTTGTCGCGCTTTGGACCTAAAATGTCATCCATAGATACCGAAAAATGTTTTGCTGTTCGCTCAATGATTTGTTTAGCGCTCACGTGTTTTGGTCTGCTCTTCGCGCCCCCCATGAGAGTGGTGGCGAGCCGCAGGTCTGGCTCAAGTCCGCGCATCTCACAAAACGCCAATAACTGATTAAGGGCACCCTCTAATTCGCGGATATTGGTAGGCACATTGGTGGCCAAGTAATCAACAACATCCGGCGACAGCGTTATGCCGTGGCTTGTAGCTTTGGTCTGAACAATTGCGCACCGTGTCTCGAAATCGGGGTTTTGCATGTCGATGCTCATTCCCCAAGCGAAACGACTGCGCAAGCGGTCTTCCAGGGTTGGTATTTCTTTTGGTGGTTTGTCACTACTGATAATGATTTGCTTATTAGCTTGATGTAGTGCGTTAAAAGTATGAAAAAATTCTTCCTGGGTTTTTTCTTTGCCGGCAATAAATTGCATGTCATCAATGATTAAAACATCGGCGGTGCGATAAAAACCCGCAAAGTCTGTGTTCTTTTTATATCTAATTGCGTCGAGGAACTCCTGGATAAATTGTTCGGTAGAAATATACACAACGTGAGCATCTTGGTTGCGAGATAGAATGGCGTTACCTACAGCCTGAATAAGATGGGTTTTACCAATGCCAACACCTCCATACAGGAATAGTGGATTGTACTTAGTCCCCGGCTGCGTTGCTACTGCCTGACAAGCGGCATATGCCAGTTCGTTACCTGAACCAACGATAAAGTTCTCAAATGTATAGCGCTCGTTCAAACCTTGCCGATAGCTGTGGCGCAAAGTGCTTGATGATTTACGGTTATCACTTGCTGTAGTTTCGTGAGGGTTTGCGGTAATTAGTACTGGCTCGTCAATAGTTTTTTTCTGCGATCCAGCAGAATGAATTTTGAACTGTATCGATTTGGGCGAAACGCCGTTCTTTTGCAACACTTCCGTAATTAGTTGGTTAAACTTGCGCTCGAGCTGATTCTTTATAAACACGTTTGGGACACCAACAACCAATACGCCATCTTTATAACGAAGCAAGCGGGTGTTTTTAAACCAAGTGATAAAGCTCGCTCGTGAAACCGAGAGCTCTATCTCACCCAACACTGCTTGCCATAATCCGTCGCTCACACCTTCTCCCTTTGCTGTAAGAAGAATTCTATAGAAAAAAAGCAGACTTTTCCACACCCGAAGTCTTCACCGCGACAAAATTGATAAAAACTACATGCAACAGAGTAAAAATTATCCACAACCTAAAACCCCATCTGGTAATCTGTGGAAAATACTTGGATTAGCGTGGAAAAGTTGTTAAAATTTGTGGGGTAAATATTGTTAATTTGACTGTGTATTACAGACAACAAAGGACTTTTCTGTGCCAAAACGAACTTATCAACCAAAGAAGCGCCAACGTGCAAAAGAACATGGCTTTTTAAAACGCATGGCAACCAAAGCCGGTCGCCGGGTATTAAAGAGCCGACGACTTAAAGGACGCGTCCGTCTGTCGCATTAAAGACAAGGCCTGTAGTGCTTGGTCGCCAACATCGTTTCCACGGCTATACTAGCCTGAACTACGTGTATAAGCACGGGACTACGGTGCGTGATGATGCGATTAGTTTGCGGATCGCAGCTAATGCTCGTCGTGCTGACTATCGCTGTGCGGTGGTAGTTAGCAAAAAAACCAACAAGTCGGCGGTTGGTCGAAACAGAATCCGACGACGTATTTATGAGATTGTCCGCCATCGGTTAAGAGCGTCGTCACCACCGATAGACTTAGTCGTAACGGTGCACCGGCCGGATGTCGCCGCCATGTCTACTGTTGAGCTAGACGGCCGGCTCGGCAGACTTCTGCAAAAAGCTCTTACTGCCGCAAATAACAAAGCACACGGTCATGCTACTATTAATAGACAGGAGAACTAATGTTTACAGCGCTTATCGTTAAACCAATCTTCAATTTACTTGTTCTTATCTACGCCTTGTTGCCAGGCCACAACTTTGGCCTGAGCATTATCATTTTTACTGTTTTGGTCCGACTGTTAATGTGGCCGCTGGTCAAGAAGCAGCTACACCAAGCAAAAGCAATGCGCGAACTGCAGCCCGAGCTTAAGCGTATCAAAGCCGCAGCTAAGGGCGACCGGCAGAAAGAATCGCTAATGATGATGGAGTTGTACAAGGAGCGCGAGATCAATCCGTTTGCGAGCATTGGTTTGCTGATTGTTCAGATACCAATTTTCATCGGGCTATATAGTGGCTTGCACCGTATCGTGAACGATACGAATGCGCTTATTACCTTCTCCTACAGCTGGGTGCATAATCTGAGCTGGCTCAAGGCGCTTGCCGCTGATATTGGTCGTTTTGATAGTACGCTCTTGGGCGTCGTCGATTTGAGCCGGGCAGCGATTGGTAAAACTGGCGGTATATACTGGCCAGCTATGATCATTGTGATTGCCAGTGCTGTTGTCCAATACTTCCAAGCAAAGCAGCTAATGCCTAATGATAAAGAGCGACGTAGTCTGCGCTCCATATTAAAAGATGCTGGGCAGGGCAAGCAGGCTGATCAGTCTGAAGTACAGGCTTCGATGGGCCGCATAACACAGTTTATGCTACCAGTGTTCATTTTCTTGGTTACAGTTAACATCGCTTCGGCTCTTTCGCTCTACTGGCTTACCAGCGGTCTTGTGGCATTCATTCAGCAATCACGTGTGCTAAGCCAGGACAAGGCAGAGTTGGCAACTGCAACCGATTCAAAAAGTAAGATTACTATTGAGGCTGAAGTCCTGCCTCCTAAAACCAAAACCAAAACCTCTAAATCAAGGAGTAAACGGAGGAAGCGCTAGTGGAAGAGTCGATTCTTTATGCAAAAAAATACCTAGAAGACATTTTGTCATTTTTTGGTTTGAACACCGATGTCTACGCCACCAATAGCGATGATGAAGTAATCGAACTGCACGTGCCGAGCACACACCTAAACGGCTTTTTGATTGGACATAACGGCGATACTATGCGGGCAATGCAATATATGGTGAGCACGGCGCTCAAGAACAATGGTCACGAAGTGACGCGCGTAAGTGTGGATATCGCCGACTACAAAAAAGGTCGTGCCGATCGACTCAGTGAGAAGGCAAAAGAGTGGATGGAAGCGGTGCAGAAAACCGGCAAAGAAAAGGCCTTAGAGCCAATGAACGCAGCTGACCGGCGTACAATTCACAAGCTCGCCAGTGATTACGGCTTAACGACCGAGTCTGTTGGCGAGGGCCGCGAACGACACATTGTCATCAGACCAGTATCCTAAAACCTAAGAGACTGGCGGCTAACTGGCGTTGTTGCCTGTTATGTCGTTGTAGACCTCGAGCGTCTGTTGCGCCATACGTTGCCATGAGTAATGCGCCGCCTGTTTTCTGCCGGCTTTGACAAGTCTTCTCGCCAGCTCGGGCTTACGGAGAACGCCATCGGTTCTTTTGGCGATATCTGTCGTATCGGTGGGGTCAAAGTAGACTGCAGCCTCGCCGTATACTTCAGGTAAGCAGGTGGCGTTACTGCTGACTACTGGTGCTCCATGTAACATGGCTTCTAGGCCTGGTAGACCAAACCCTTCGCTCAGTGAGGGGAAGATGTAGGCCTTGGTATGCTCGTAAAGCCAGCGCACCTGAGTATCGGGAAGAAAACCGGTGAATATTACATCAGCAATATTGAGCTTCTTAACATATTTTTCGAGCAGACGATAATTGGCGTCCCTTTTTCCAACAAGAACAAGCTTTAGATCAGGGTGCGATTGTTTGAGAATGGCGAAAGCTGCTATCAAGCGGTTGAGATTCTTGTGAGGATTGGGGCGGCCAACATACATGATGAACGGGCTGTTTTCGAGCTCAGGCACAATCTCCGGTTTATCGGCTAATGGATCCGCCGACTCAAGAGTCACGACAATCTTGCGGCTGTTAATTCGGGCGAAACGAGCCAGATCCTCTTTAACCCACTGCGTGGGGGTTAGAACAAAGGCTGCTTTATGTGCTGCGTAACGGATGCTAAAACGATACACTATGCGCTTCAGTCGAAACAGTAACCAGTTTTTGGCAGGATTGCCAAAGCGTGCTGTAGTCAGGTCGTGGACGGTGGTAATCGTTTTGCCCCGATACAACAGTGGTTGCTGCGGGAAGGCAAAATGAACAAGATCAGGTTGGAGTGCTCGCAATTGCTTCAAAAAACCTAGCTGTTCCGCGAAAGTGAACTCTTTGTACGGGCAGGCAACGCCGGAGAAGTTTTTGTTATGTGGTTTCCACCCCTCGAGGTCAGCCGGTTTGAGCAAAACTGTATAGCGATGTTGGTGATCAATTTTTTGTAGATAATGCAGTAGTCGCTCTACGTACCGACCACTACTAGTGCGTAGCTCACGAGCGTCAATCACAATATGCATTTATATCTCCTTCTCTGCGGTTATTTCCTGGATCGTTTTGGCCACTTCATGAGCGACATTCTGCCAATCAAAACGCTGTAGGTTTTGGCGACTTCTTCGAGCATAATCTCGACGCAAATCCCCTGATGTAAGGAGTTTTTCGAGCGCTTTGGCAATAGAATTAGGGTTTTTAGGATCAAAATATAGTGCGCTGTCTCCAGCGACTTCGTGCAGGACCGGTATATCACTCACTGCTACCGGCAGATTATATGCCGCTGCCTCAAGCACCGGCATGCCAAAACCTTCGTAAACCGACGGCAATACAAAACAAGTGGCATTCGAGTATAGCGCTGCTTTCTCGGCGTTTGTGACGTAGCCGGTTTGGATGACTTGCAAGCCGGCAGCCTGGGCCTCAGTAATAGCGCTCAAAATCGTTTCATCGCGCCAACCTTTGCCTCCGACAAGTACGAGCGAATAGGTACTACGTAGATTGTCTGGAAGTGCACGATATGCTTTGATCAGATTTACCAGGTTCTTACGAGGCTCAATAGTGCCAACATATAGCAGGTAGTGCTTGGCTTTAATGCCTTTTGACAAGATTGTTTGGGGTAAGCTAGACCGCTTTGGCTGGTGGGCAGGCGGAGGGATGTGGGCAATAGTAATGCGGCCTGCGAAGTTGGGAAAGTAGTGCTCCAGGCGCTGTTTGGTGAAGGCCGATATGGTCAGTAGGCCGGATGATCGACGGATACTGGGCCTCAGCAGTTTTTGTAAGTAGACGAGATTTTTCTCTTGGACAAATTCAGGATGGTCATAACACCCTAGGTCATGTACTGCAAGCAACGAAGGAGTTTTGCGTAGTGTGGGCAGTGAAACGAAGTTAGGGAACAGATGAAAATCATATTTTCGCCAGACGAGCAACTCTATAGGAACTTGCCAACCAAAACGTCGCGCCAGCAGCGGCAAAAATATACCAGGGAAGAATCTAACTGGTTTTAGATGAACACTACTCGGCAAATTGAAAGACGGGCGTTTTCTACCTAAAAAGTTAAAGTAATAGCCAGTTAGCTCGAGATCGTCACCTTGGTGTTGGGCAAGGGAAGATATCAGCCCTTCGGTAAAAAAGCCGACCCCTGACTGGCTACTGAGTAGCGAACTAGCATCAAACAATACGCGCACCGGCTGTTTCATACGCTTTGCAACAGCCCCTTAATATTTACCTCTCATGCATATATAATAGCTGCTATATGGGAATAAGAAAAAGGTTATCCTGGGCACGCCAACGATACCGGTATTCAATTGTGCTTTTGAGAGAGCTGGTAATTTCTGATTTCAAATTGCGCTATCAGAATTCTGCACTTGGTTATGTATGGTCGCTCCTACGCCCCTTACTCCTATTCCTGATTCTTTACCTTGTGTTCACGGTCTTCCTGCCGGTTGGCAAGGGCGTGCCGCACTACCCGCAATATCTGCTTTTGGGTATCGTGCTGTGGAATTTTTTTGGCGAAATAACATCTGGTAGCGTTGGGGCGATTGTTGGCAAGGGCGATCTGCTGAGAAAAATTAACTTTCCACGTTACGTGGTCGTCATTGCCGTTGCTTTGTCTGCAACGATAAACTTGGTTCTTAACTTTGCGGTTGTTGCGATTTTTATGATTGTTGGTCGCGTTGCAGTGGGGAAAGATATTCTGCTCATGATCCCTCTGCTGCTCGAGCTATTTGTGGCGGCAATTTCAGTTGGATTTTTCTTGAGTGCTCTGTTTGTGCGGTTTCGAGACGTCTCCTATATATGGGAAGTGATTATGCAAGGAGCTTTCTACGCCACACCAATCCTATACCCCTTAGATAAGATACCTCCTAAAGCAGCTAAAATCCTTATGATTAATCCCATGGCGCAGATTATCCAAGATGCTCGATATGCCGTAGTCACCAAAACTACTGGCACCATCGGAACAGTCTATCCAAGCGCTAAATGGATGTGGTTTGTGCCGATCGGACTTACGACGATTGCGGCGATAATTGCGACCACCTACTTTAGAAAGCGCTCTAAACACTTTGCGGAAGAGGTTTAACAGATGGCAGAAGACATTGCAATTGAGGTAAAAAACGTTGCAAAAGACTTTGTGCTGCCGCACGAGAAAGTAAACTCCATCAAGGGCATATTCACCAGCATGTTTCAAAGGCACGACCGGACCCAAGAGGCTCAACATGCCCTAAAAGACATCAATATCACCATTAAAAAAGGTGAATTTTTTGGGATTGTTGGCCGTAACGGCAGTGGCAAGAGTACGCTCCTGAAGATATTGGCGGGTATTTACCAACCAACTCGGGGTACCATTCAAACTAATGGCCGCCTCGTGCCATTTATTGAGCTAGGAGTTGGCTTTAACCCAGAGCTCACCGGACGAGACAATGTCTACCTTAATGGCGCAATGCTTGGGTTTTCGCGCAAAGAGATCGATGAGATGTATGAGAATATCGTGGAGTTTGCTGAGCTCGAAAAATTTATGGACCAAAAGCTTAAGAATTATTCTTCAGGCATGCAAGTTCGTTTGGCCTTCTCCATGGCGACACGTGCAGAAGCGGACATTCTGTTGGTTGACGAAGTTTTGGCTGTGGGAGATGCTGCTTTTCAACGGAAGTGCTTCGAGTACTTCAAGGAGCTTAAAGCAAAACACAAAACAGTGGTTTTTGTAACCCATGATATGAACTCGGTGAAAGAATTTTGCGACAGAGCCATGCTTATTGATGAAAGTAAGATGCAGTTAATCGGAGAACCGTCTAAAGTTGCTGTGCGTTATTCAATGCTATTTATGGATAAAGATACCTCAGTAGGCAAAAAACAGATTGACAGGCTTGGGAATCGTGATGTTGAAATCGTAAAAACCAATGTCGTTGTTCAGGAGGACTTCATCGAGGTAAATGTAAAAGCGCAGGTTCATAAATCAGTTGATCGAATAATTTACGGTCTCCATGTGCTTGGTCAAGATATGACCGAGATTACTGCCATGAACAACCGGATGATACAAGAGCCCGACATAGAAAAGGTTGCGCCCGGAGATATTATTTCGTTTCAGTGGCGTATGCTCAATATTTTTAATGATGGAAAGTACACAATCACTTTGACGCTAATCGACGATGTTAGCACAACCCTAGACTGGATTATCGGTGCAGCAGGCTTCACGGTGAGGCGCATAGATCGCTCAACAACTCCTGTCTTGCCGCCAATCAAGCTACAAACCAGCGTTAAGAAAGGAACGGGTTAAAATGACAACTTTTGTAAGATCCACTGTCGCAAAAACCAGAGATAAGTTTTTAAGTAGTGTGCTCAGGATCCTGGGACAAATTTCGTCCAAACTTAGCGACGTGGCGGGACAAATACAAGAGATCAGGCAGTCGCAACTGCAAATTAACCATTACCAGTTAGAGCTGTTGGAGGAAACCAACAAACGGGTTAAGAATACAGGCACATTAGTGCTGTCCGAGAAAGAGATGGTCGCGAAAATATTTAGTGGCTTAAAAATCTCGCTTGATCCAAGGGACCTCGCGGTGGCGCAACACTTAGCGCTCGATGGTATATGGGAGCACAGAATTACGATGGCCTGGCTTTCCGTGGTACAGTCGCATGACACTGTGCTGGATGTAGGAGCAAATTTTGGGTACTACGGTGTTCTGGCCGCCCAGAAAACAGACAAAAAACATTCTAAAGTCGTTATGTTCGAAGCGAACCCAAAACTCATCCCGTATATTAACAGAACGCTCTCCCTTAATTGGCTTCACGAACAGTGTACAACCGAGAACTTAGCGATTGCAGAAACGAAAAAGAAAGTAAGATTGCATGTACTGAAGGACTACGTCGGCTCTTCATCTCTATATGACACCAAATTCCTCGACACCTATATGCACAACAAAATGCCCTTAGCTGAAAGTGAATCAGTCTCAGTTGACGCGACAACAATTGACGAATATTGTTTAGCCAAGGGAATTAAGTCCGTAGACTTAATAAAAGTTGACATTGAGGGTTACGAGGATTTGGCTTACGAGGGGATGAGAGAGACGGTTAAAATGAGCCCAAATCTTACGATGTTCTTAGAATTTACCCGACAGGCGTATAAAGACCCAGAAGCCTTCTACAACCAGCTGCTAAACGACTTTGGAAATGTGTATGTCATCGGTGATGATGGATCGATACTGCGACCTAAAAATTCAGATTATGCCAGTGTTATAGGAGATAACGACGATTGGGTGATGCCTATATTTTCAAAAAACAGTAAACTCATGGAGATAAGCAATTGATGGCTCAAGGCACGGTTGCCATAGATATTACTCAACTCGTCCATTGGCCTGGCAAATTGACTGGCATACCTCGTGTTATAGAAGAGCTTGCCAAACGGTTTGGCAAAAACACAGACTTCGATGCGGTATTTGTTTCCTGGGTAAAGGACATTGGTGCGTTTTGTGTTGTAGACCTCGAGGCTAGTCTGGCTCAACGCGGCAAAGGCATTGTGTATGTGCCGAAAGGTAAAGAGGGCGTAAGTAGCCACGGGTCTCAGTCAAGCCGGCCGTCATTTGTATCGCGAGCGCAACAGGTCGCTAAACCATATGCTCACAAGGCCGTAAACAGCTTAGGTCGTGTCAGCCCTCGTGTAGCCAATCGCCTGAAAAATCAAGCAGTCGGACGGATGGCAGCCAATTACCAACAATGGGATCCCCAACAAGCGTACGTTCTATTTATTCCCCATGGTGAATGGTGGGACGATAGCTACATTGATGTAGTAAAACGTGCCGCTCTTAAAGGCGTGCGAATAGTACAGCTTATTCATGATATGTTGCCTGTTGTAACCCCTCAGTATTCTGGGCACGCTACGCGGAGCTTCACTAACTACTGTACACAGGTATTGCCGATCTGCAATTTGATTCTGGCAATATCAAAGAGCACCGAAACCGACATCATCACGTGGCTCAAGTCGCAGAAGCTGGACGTTCCAAAAATTGCTGTCTTCCATGAGGGAGAGGATTTCTCGTTTGCTTCGGCCCAAAAACCAACTGACGAAGTTTTTGTCGGGTCAGGCCTAAAGGGCAAAGACTACATACTTTGTGTTGGGACTGTTGAGGCGCGAAAGAATCACACATTACTTTACTATGTCGTTAAGCTTGCTAAGCAAAAGGGAGTCGCTTTGCCAAAAATAGTTGTTGTAGGTAGACGCGGCTGGAAAACCGAAAACTTCTTTGACATTGCTCAAGACGACCCAGAAACAAAAGAACAAATGATTTTCTTGACAGATACGAGCGACAATGAGCTCTCATGGCTCTACGATCACTGCTTGTTTACCATATACCCGAGTTTTTATGAAGGGTGGGGTTTGCCTATTGCCGAGAGTGTGTCACGAGGCGTTCCGTGCATCTGTAGCAACACCAGCAGCATGAAGGAAGTTGCACCAGACTATGTCAGTTTCTTTTCGCCGGCTTCAACAGACGAGTGCCTGGCAGCTGTACAAAAAATGCTCGACCCCAAGAATCTTGACAAAGCAAAGCAGAAGCTTAAGAACTATCATGGCACAACGTGGAACGATGCTTACAACGATATAGCCAGTATAATGAAGGAGCAATTATGAGCAAGCAAATTAGAGTACTGCATTTTAGTTCACACTTTGAAGATTGCGGCATAGCCAAATATCAAGAACAGTACCTTGATGGCATGAAGAAGGTTGACGGTATGCACAACGAATTCTTCAAATATTCTCCTTACCAGACACGTGTCATGAAACCTGAAGAGTTTAAAACCGTACTTGACGAGCTTGAAGCGGCGTTGAGCGAGTTTGATATTCTACATATTCAACACGAGTTTGGGTTTTATAATCAAGATGAGTTTGCTCGGTTGATAAATATTGCAAAAAACAAAGGAAAACGTGTAATTGTGTCGTATCACACGTCTCTCTTTGTTGCTATTAAGCCGCTTAAACTCGGGGGGCTAGGGCCACGCAGCATATTGGCATATATTCGTCATGCTCGGGGGCAGAAGATCTTCCTAAAACGTCATGTTACGCCACTTCATAGTGTAGACGCCATACTGGTTCATAACGAAGCGACGGCAGAAAGCCTGGAAACTTACGGAGTACCAAAAAAACTCATTACTACGTTGGCTCACCCAGTCCCAAACCTTACAAATCCTACACCGAGCACCTTTATTGCCGACAAACTTCATAAGAAAAAAGGCGATGTCATCTATGCAGTAGTCGGTTTTCTGCATAAGTACAAAGGGGTTGATGCAGCAATCAAAGCGCTGAAATATCTACCCGATAACTATAAGTTGGCAATCCTGGGGGGGTTACACCCAATAACGGATAACATAGCGATCTATGACAAGTTGACCGATCTTATTGACGCGTTAGGGCTCAATGACCGAGTTTACATCGTAGGCTATGTAAAAGACGATGACTTGCTCAACTCATATATTCGTGAGGTGGACGTGTGCGTATATCCATATGACAGGGTCTACTATGCGAACGTTTCTTCAGGTGCTCTCAATCTTGCCTTTGCCAACCAGCGTCCAGTTATCACCTATCCAACACGGACGTTTAAAGAGGTTGCCCAACATGGCGATCCGCTAGTATTATGTGACACATTTGCGTACTACGAACTTGCCCGAGAGCTACAGCGCATTGACGTGGCATCACAAGTTGATAAGGTCACTGCCTATGCGGAGGCTTATGCATGGGATACAATGAGTGTTAAATTAGCCGAAATCTATAAGCGAATACTATATGGTGCAGAGAATAAATAAGCGGCAAATCGCTTTCCTTCTACCAGCCTATAATGAGTCAAAAGTCATCAGGGGGGTGTTGAAGGGGTTGGTAAAAGAGCTCAAGAAGCAAGACCTTTGGCAACACAGCCAGATTGTTGTAGTAAACGATGGTTCAAGTGATAAAACTGCCCATGAGGTGCTCAAAGTTAAGGATATCATCCTGATTAACCACGTTATTAACCTGGGGGCGGGTGCAGCAACTCGAACTGCCTTACATTATGCGCGTAAGGAAGCGTTTGATTTCGCAGTTACTATGGACTCTGACGGTCAGCATGCTCCCGCAGATGTCATCAAAATTGCACGAGCCATTATCCAGGAAGATCATGATGTTATAATTGGCAGCCGGCTCATTAACTACACCGGCATGCCATGGTATCGTGTGCTCGGTAACAAAGGGCTGAGCCTACTAACCTTCTTGTTCTTTGGTTTGTTCGTTCAAGATTCGCAATCTGGCTTGCGGGCGTACAACCGAAAGGGCATGGAGCACACGACCTTTCATAGTAATTCCTATGCCTTTTGCTCTGAAATGCTGTGGAGCGCCAAGAAGGCGCGACTCAACATTACCGAGAAGCCTATCGCAGCCATATACACTGATTACTCGCTTAGCAAGGGACAAACTAACTGGGGTATTATCAGTATCGTGCGTACCCTTATAAAACGAAGAGTTATGGAGATCTTTGGTGAATAAATATCAACTACTTGTCTTACTTAATACGCCCTTCGTGTTGTATGGGCTAGGCAAAGCGGTCGCCTCTTATAAAAAAGGCTCAATTCAGAGGGTTGGCCTGTTAGTGCGTGTGGTTTTCTGGCTCGGCATTGTAACAGGTTTAATTTTTGCTGAAACAATCTACGTCTTTTTGACATCGTACAAACTAACCGATTCAGCGCCACTTAGTATCGCAGACGTTGTTTTGGTAACGGGGGTTAATCTCAGCTTCTTTCTGATCCTTCGCATTTATGCCAAAATTGAATCTCTCGAAAAACACATCACTGATCTTAACGAAAAACTTTCTATCCAGAGCAGCATCAAGAGCTAGTCCGCTAACGGTGGTTCGGCTGACTTGAAAATAATAGTTCGGTATAAGATGTAATTCCACGATGCAATAACCAAGGTCATTAATGGCTTCGCGAGAAGGCCAGGCACGTGAGCATGTATGAGAGTGCTCACTCCATAGGTGCTGACTGTCAGGTTGCAGACGGCGAGAACGGCAAATCGAACTGCCTGCCCGTGAGCTTTGGTTTTTGTAGAACGATGCCGAAAGACAAAAAAACGCGTTAACAGGAAATTCGCGCACAAGCCAATAGAAAAACTAAGTATATTGGCAGTTTTTGGCATGAGCGCAAGGCCATAGTAGAAACCGACAAACAGTATATTCTCGACGCCAAACGAAATGATTCCGGAAATCAAGTAGCGGATAAGACGACGACGGAACAGCCCTTGTAATTGTTTCATGATACCCCTATTAAATATGTAATCATTATTTAGGGACCTGTTCTCGGTCCAGTGGTGAGTATACAGGCAAGTTTTCTGTTGCTAAAATAATTAATGGCTGGTTTTGAATCGAGTCGTGGCAAGCGGGCCCACGGAGTTCGACTTCTTGTTTTAGAGGTAGCGTATACTTCAGGCGGCAAGTTTATCATGTTGGAAACATAACTTGTGTTAAAGACAGTCACTTTACGCACGCTGCCTCCTCCCATGAAGATGTTTCCAAATTACATATTTGGACCACATAAAGTTCCACCCTAATGAAATCACTGAGCTAATAACGAGGGCTATAATATAACCAACATGAAGGTACTTCACCCCGCCACTTACTAACGCAGCACTTCCTATAATAGCCGTCCATGAAGACAGATGAAATTGTAATATTAACTCCGAAAGAGTTTTTTTGACCTTTTTGGAGCGGTACGTCCAGTTATGGTGGAGTAAAAAGTTACTGAATAATGCAATCTCCCCGCCAATGAGTTGGGAAATAAACAGTGGCCAGTGCGCTGCTCGGTACATCAACGCCAGCAGAGCTGTGTTGATCACAAAGCCACTGGCACCGACAATACAAAAGCGGACAAAGTCTATTTCTAATAGCTGTTGTATATTTTTGATCACCCTCACAACTTAATGTATGGTAGCATGATAAGTGAATTTTATGGAGTAAGAGTAGGGTAGAAATGGCCAAAGCTAAGAAGTTGTCAATTGTTATTCCGTGCTATAACGAAAAGCACACTATCGAGACGACTTTAAGCGAAGTCTATGAGGTGAAATTGGGCACTACCAAAAAGGAAATTCTCATTGTGGACGATGGCTCAAAAGATGGCACACGAGAGATACTCAAAAAACTGGCGAGGAAACACCGCAACATTAAGCTGTTATTTCAAGACAAAAACCAAGGCAAGGGTGCTGCGCTGAAGCGGGGAATTCTGGAGTCTACTGGCGATGTTGTCGTCGTCCAAGATGCCGATTTAGAGTATGACCCGCAAGAATATATTCGATTGCTATATCCCATCGAGCGTGGGCATGCAGATGTTGTCTATGGTTCACGGTTTATTGGTGGTGAGCCGCATCGGATCATATATTTTAAGAACCAAGTAGCAAATAAGTTCTTAACATTTTTGTCTAATTTATTCACGGGCCTCAACCTGACAGATATGGAAACGTGCTATAAGATGATGAAAGGGGACTTGGCACGAAATTTAGCAAAGGATTTGCAGGCTCAGCGCTTTGGGTTCGAGCCAGAAATTACTGCACGGATTGCCAAGAGCAACGCTGCCGTCTACGAAATTGGCATCAGTTACTATGGTCGCAGTAAAGAAGAAGGTAAGAAGATTGGCTATCGGGATGGGTTGAAAGCTGTTTGGGAGATCATCTATTTTAATGTCTTCGTTAGAAAATAGTTATGCCGCAACGAAATACTCGCCGACCTGCTAAAAAAACTTCCAAACAGTCAAAGCGCTCCACCAAAACGACGGCTTCCGGGGCAATGGCGAATATCAAACGGCTTGGGCGAGGGTTTTATAACTGGCTCAGAGCATTTCTTAGAGCTAATTGGAAGGGTTTGCTGGTTATTACTTTGGCAACCATTATTTTCTTTTGGCCGGTGCTTGTGCGTCTTGGGACTTACAGCGAGGGTGGTGATGCTATGTTTAACGCTTGGACATTGGCACGGGATCACCACTGCCTACTCCGCCAAAACTGCCCAAATTTTGCTGACGGCAACATTTACTTTCCTAACAAAGACACTATGCTGTATTCCGAGACACAGCTTTCAGTTGGCTTGGTTAGTCTACCACTACGACTGATTAGCCAAAACCCCATTTTCTACAACAATGTCATGACGGTCTTCAGTATGTTTATGATAGGATTCTTCATGTATTTACTTGCAAAGCATTTAAGCAGAAACCAAGAATTGCTGTCAATTATGGCTGGGTTGATTTTTGAGTTTTCGCCTTATCGCATGCCAGCGGTTTGGCATCTTCAGAATCTTAGTATTTGCATGCTGCCCCTAGCAGTACTAATGATTCTTAAGTTTGTGCAAAAGCCCCTAAAACGGTACATAATTGTGCTCTTCTTGTCTCTTTCTTATGTATTCTTTGCTTCCTGGGTGCAGATGGTGTTCGTTCTTATGGTCGTTGGCGTACTACTATTGGGCCTATGGGTATTTAAGATGGCGAGGCATCGCCAGCTGCTAATTGCAGCAACGGTAGTTTTTATGGCGATTCTGTGCACACTGCCCCTTATGAAGCAATATATTGATTTTTCTAAGCAAAGTAATGCGAAGTTCGGGCTATCGGACCAAATCATGTATTCGTCAAGTCTTGCTGATTATTTTATTCCTCACTCCGGGACCCTTCTCGGGAAACTTCTAAATGTTACTGGGGCAACAATTACAAAGAACAGCTACAATCCCGATAGTGCCTCCTATATGGGTTTTGGTCTCTACGGTGTGGCTTTTTTATCCGTTTTTTTTGTTTGTAGATACCGAAAGAGTAAGCCTGATAAAGGTAATGACGCGAAACTCATTGCATTATTTTCTTTGGTAGGCTTAATTGGGTTCGTGATATCCTTAGGGCCATTACTTAAGGTTTTCGGAAGCTATACCTACGGCTGGCTACCCGACGGTTCAAAGCTCACTTTTCCGTTGCCCTGGCTGGCAATAAACAAAATTTTCCCACAGCTTAGTTTCATCCGCGCCATAGGGCGTGCAGCTGCCATAACACTATTTGCCTTATGCTGTTTGTTAGCAATTTATTCCCACTACTCACGCAGATACTTTTCACAGAAGCAGTTTAGAATTTCAATGGGTATAGTTATTGCGCTAATCGTCGTTGAAATTCTACCGGCTCATACAATAGCTATGAGCCCTGTGCCTTATACTTACCATTGGTCAATCCCAAAAGTTTACAAATACATAAAAAACAACGATAGCATAGACCGTATCCTTATATTAAACACAGACTTAGATTATAAGGATGCGCCACTGCCGATTGCACGCGCCGAGCAAGTTCTATGGGCTGGGTACCATAATAAGAACATTTTCAATGGATACAGTGGGTATGAGCCTGCGCAATACAAAACGCAACTTGGTGATTTTAAAGATTTCACGACAGAAGATGTGCCCAAATTGAAAAAGCTAGGGATCAGGTACGTTTTACTGGATAAATCATTAGTTTCAAAAACGCCAGATCTTCATATTAGCCTCGATCGCATACTTCCAGCTAGGATCTATAGTGATGAACGATTTAATCTGTACCAAATACAATAGGAGTAATATTAGATATGATTATGCCGGTATTAAGAACAAAGCAAACACTAGTTGCTAACGCTTGCTTAGTTGTGGCAACAGTAATTTTTACTCTCGGAGCCAGACCACTACTAGTTATTACATCTATTATGTGTTTTGTACTATTCATACCAATGCCCAGAATATTTAATAGTTTTCTTAGCAGAGTAATAGTTGCGTTATTCTTCTCCCTGTCGCTCTTACAGGCTGCTGCTTCTATACAATATATCATTAAACCAAACGGCGGGTTTGTTCTAATAGGGTGCATTTATACGGTTTTATGTACCACAATACTTTGGGCATTCGGTGAAAAAGTAAAAAAACGCCCTATACTGACGCGTGTTGATGCATTGGTATTCAGCGGTTGCCTATTATTTGTCCTGCCGTTTTTTAGCTTGTTAAAGGGAAATATTTTGGTGAATATTACCAAGGTTGCAAGCGTGCAAACTGTTGACGCCTCTGCTCACTTTATAGATATAATGGCAGACACAGAAATCCAAAACTTCCATTACCAAAGTGGTTATTACCCAAGGGGGTTTCATGTCTCCACGGCATTTATCGTTAGTAGTTTTAATAATTCGCCAACCACACTAAGTTGGAAAACAAAGTCATTTATATACCTAGGACTTTATTTCTTTTATGCTTCCTTGCTCATGATAATGCTTGGGTATGCATGTCTATCAGTATCTCTGAGATTTGCTAAGCATTATATCGATTTCACTTCACAAATTGCTATGGTCGGGTCTATTTCTGCTTTATCCACAATACTATATCTATGGCTATTCATGAATGAAGGTTATCTCAACTATTACTATGTGATAGCAACGATCATCACGGCTGTTCTATATATTATTGAAAATGACAAGGCAGACTCAAGGAAGCAAATACTGTCAGCAAAGATCAGGGATAAATGGCCTATGGTTGCGTATCTCCTGTTGACTGTAGGAGTAAGCCTTAGCTGGCCTCTACTTACTCCTCCTATTATTCTCACTCAGGCCCTGTGGATTTGGCCAACCAAACACGTAAAACAAACCATAAAACTTATTTTGTTTAATAGTATGAATTTATCATTAATTCTGGTTCTGCTCTTCCATATATTAGGCCTGTACTTTCAAATTCATTATATGAAAGGGAACCAGCAGGCGTTAAATCTGGACGGTTCGATACGCAGTTTTAACTTGCCACTTTTATTGCTTGGCTGGCCAGCGGTGCTAGGGTTACTTTTATCCAAGAAAGATAGCGAGCTACTTAGAATACTAGTAGTAGTTATTTTACTGCCGTTAGGGCTTCTCACACTAGGTATAGCAAGTCTACAGCTATTTACTCTTGGAAGTACGCGCTACTACTTAATCAAAACATCGATGCTAGTAGAAATGTTGATATTGGTAATGGTCATTGCCTTTCTTGCTGCTGAAATGGCGAAACGAAAAATTGATAACTTAACTAGACTCATTTCTCTCCCCCTAGTTTTAGGATTCATAGTGGTGGTTAACATCTCATTGCTGCCCGAGCCCCTTAAAGAAGTGCGTTCATTGTTTCGTGATTATTCGAATGTCCCAAAACCTGACTATTTAGACAGTGACGCACGCCTTGTCACGCAGTTGGGTGTCAAAGGGAAAATAACTAACCGAAATATTAGTGTACTCCATTACAATAATGAAAAAGGCATGATCTATGCTCACGCAGGTACGTCTCTTTATGCACACGACCTCGGAATCAGTTCGTCTAGCGAAGTTGCAGAGTGTTTTGGGGAAATACAGTTTAATATTTTGGCGTACCATGCTTTTGATGCCTCCATGCAGCCAAAATTGATACAGAGCGTACAAGATTGTGAGGCTTATGCCTACTCTCAAGAAGAGCCGTTCTACATCGTGACAGATAAAGGGTCAATTCACTCATTGAAGACTATTTTTGGGACAAAGCCGATATTTCTCGCTGAGTAACTAACGGTTTAGGTTGACAATTGCTGGACCGTTATTAAGACGGCCATTGCCCCACCATGTTTCAAAAACAAATGACTGGTAGGCGGTATAGAGGTTTTGAATATTGCCACTTGAGGTTTTGTCAATCCCAGAAATGTTATTTTGGCTGATATGTATCAATGCATCGCTGCTGCGCACCCCCACGCTCCCAGGCCCCCACCAGTATTCACGTACATAACTCTTGCTGGCCAGGTAAAGCTGTTCATAGCCGCCTGTCATGGTTTTTTTTGCCTCCTTTACTTCTTCTCCGGGTTGTAGGGTGATAATCTTGGCTGGATTACTGAACCCACTGCCTGGTCGCCACCAAGTCTCGTGTACTCCAGTTTTTGTGACGGTATACAACAGCTCAGTCCCATCACTTTTTGTGTGCTTCTGTAAATCCACAGTGTCCCTTAGGCTAGTAACGGCTATTCGCTCAATCTCGCTATTAATAGGCCATTTCATTCGATAAACATTGTAGGGCGCTGCTACATAAACTTCATCTCGACCATCAAATGCTACGGATTTATAGATCTTTAATGCGTTATTTATATTCCATAGACGGTAGCCGCTGCTAATCACAGTGTTATTTCTCCACCAATATTCGTATGGACCATCGTTGGCTAATACATATAAACGAAAAGTTGTCTGCCCCCCCTCGTCTTTTTGATCTGCAACAACGCCTTTAGTGTTCGCAAGCGTTATTACCCTTGGTATGTCTTTACTAAAGCTTCGTCCGTCGTTAGACACTGACTTGTAAATTCCGCTTTCCGTTGCGATATATACTGCCAGGCTGCCAGAACCGTCGTTATGAACATCAAAATCAAGAATTCGTTCACCTCCTGGGGAGGTGGCGATTGCTGTTCTTTGAATTCCGTTACTACCTGACCACCACGCATTGAGAAATAGCTGGGTGTCGGTCGAAGTAAATAATTGCTCTGTGTCGTTGAATCGTACCTTCTTTATGTGTCGAATATAATATGTCTCGCCGCTATTTGTTGCACCAAACCAATCATTAAACATGCGCCAGTAGTTTCGGTTGCCGTAAGCGCTACAGCTATCGCCGGTTCCATATAAGTTGTTGAGTGCAGCTTGATTGGGCTGGTACGGCGTGTAATTATAAAGACCTGCAGTTGCGGCTGACTGGATACTGACGTTAGAGCCACCACAGCCGGAATTTGGGTTGTACTGGACATACGCCGTGGCACCTGAACGGTAGTTAAAGGTATTTGGCTGACGAGCATAGCGCTTGAATTGTCGAGCGGCATTATATACTTGATTAAAGAAACCATAGTACGCGCTATCGCAAGCTGCAGTATCCGGGCACCCATAACCCATGGCGCTGCGATATTGGATACTCCACGGCCAGTCGTCTGTTACCAAGCTCTGCTCTTTTTGTAACGTCACTAATAATGCTTGGGGGTTTACGCCACAGGCTCGGGCAACATCATAAATTATCTGAGCACCAGATCTGGTTGCAGTGGTTATGTTGCCATCGCAATAACTGTCAGCACTTTTGTTGGGTATGCTTTCGCTATAATCCTTAAGGCAGGTGTAAGGTGGTGCATAGCCATTTTGTGTTCCCCATTCAGCACGCGTGTAGTAGCGTGAGCCATTCCAGTGGCTGGAGTTTTGTGTGCCATTGGTGTCACAGTTAGGGACCTTCGCATTAAGAAAATTTTGAATGTCTCCCGAGTTCATGCTACCCGAATTGAAAAAAATAGAGTCATCGGTGATTCGGCTTGCTTGAAACTCGCTGCCTGAAAGCGCTTTTGCCGGGGTAAAGGTACAAACAAGGCAACCTAGCACAGTTACGAAGATTGCGATTAGTTTAGGCAATCGTCGCTTCATTAATTGACCTCCACGTTACGAGTCGCTTCACCAGAAGCGGTACTAGAGCTATAGCTTACAGTCAGTTTCCATGTGCCTTTGGTCAGGTTTACCGACATAGGCGCACAGCTCGTATAGCTAGAGTTCTGAAATCCCTGGCTTGTTGTGCTCTTATTGGTTTGCTCCTTCGCGAAGGTTGCAGTACAAGTGCCGCCATCCTCGAATACGCCTGTTACATATGCACTGATGCTTACGTCGCCACTTGCAACGGCTGAGCCTTGTGGTGGGCTGACAATTACCACGTTGGCTGACTTTTTTTGGCCCTGGCTACTGTTACTGTTTGAGCTTGAGCCAGAGCTCTGTTGGTTTTTAACGATTGCATCCTTAGTTTTGTCAACCTCTTGTTTTTCTTCCGGTGTTGCAGGTGAGTAGTCAACAGAATTAGTGCCTCGTGGCGCTGATGTTGCAGGTGCTTTCGTCTCGTGGTGAAGTTGCTTATAGCCTAAAAAACCAGCACTCGCAAGTACCATGGCGCCGGTCAGGATAAGAGCCAGCTTCTTTCTTGAAGGGCGTTTTTTTGGAGTGTATACCATGTTTTTATTTTACCAACTTTGTACATAAACATTAGCATATTTCTTACTGAACTTCAAGATAATAGGCGATTTTTTGACCAAAAGAACTACTTTGTTTGCTATTATGATGACATGATTTCAGTCATTATTGCTGGAGGGTCAGGTACACGGCTATGGCCCCTCTCTACACCAGATTACCCAAAGCATCTCCTCAAAATAAACGGTCAAAATAAGTCGCTTTTACAAAACACCTATGAGAGAGTAAAAGAAATTAGCAGTACGGTGTACGTCATAACCGACAAGAGCCACGCGCACCACATAAAAGATCAGTTACCCGATTTACCAGACGACAACTTTATTATGGAACCGGCACGACGAGGTACTGCTAACTGTATAGTCGCTGGCCTGGTGGTTATCTCGCAGCAGACTGCAAATCATGATGAACCAATCGCATTTTTACCAGCCGATCACTACATTCGCGATGTCAAAGGCTTTGCCTACACCTTTGCACGTGCCGAAACGGTGTCCCAAAAAGAAGGTCGGATTGTTCTGATAGGCGTTGAACCAAACTATGCAGCAACGGGTTTTGGCTACATCCAGAAGGGTGAAAAGTACGAAAAATCTCTAGTGTTTAATGTCCATTCGTTTAAAGAAAAGCCGGACTTTAAGACGGCTCAAAAGTATCTCAAAAGTGGCAATTACGTCTGGAACTCAGGCTCATTTGTGGGCTCTGTGAATACCTTTCTTGAGAAGATCAAAAACTATGCACCAGATTTGTTTGAGAACTATCAAAAACTCACTGCTGCAAAAAATCAGGATGATTACCTAAAGACATATCTTACGTTCGAGTCAGACTCTATCGACTATGCACTCATTGAGCGCGTTAAAGATTTGCTCGTTATTCCTGCTGCGTTTGACTGGATGGATCTAGGGTCGTTCCCAGACTTGCATAAAGCCGTGGACATTGACGAGCAAGGTAATCATTATCACGGCGAGCAGATCGAAGTTGAGAATGTGACAAATTCATTCATTCAGAATTATGAAGATCGTCCGTTGGCAGTCATTGGGCTCGACGGTGTGGTAGTGGTTAACTCACCAAACGGTATTTTAGTGGCCCGCAAGGATCTGGCGCAAAAGGTTGGTGATGTCAGTAAGCGGTTTCATAAGGAGAAAAAGTGAAACGTAAAATTATAGCGTTCGATCTGGATGGGACGTTAGCCGAAAGTAAATCTCCATTGTCTGATGAAATGGCCGAAGTTCTCAACGAGCTGCTTACCCAGTTTCAGGTGTGCGTTATTTCTGGGGGTCGGTTCGAGCAATTTGAAAAGCAGCTTCTGGCTAATCTCAAGGCTGACCCAGCGAAACTCGAGATGCTCCATCTCATGCCAACCTGCGGAACGCGTTACTATCGGTACGACCTTGAAAAAGCTGACTGGCACAAAGTTTATGCAGAAGATTTCACCGAAAGCGAAAAACGGAAAATCATCGGTGCAATGAATAAAGTATTGGATGAGCTACATATGCGCGCCGACAAACCCTGGGGGGAGATTATTGAGGACCGAGGAAGCCAGGTGACGCTATCCGCACTCGGGCAAGAAGCACCGGTGGCAGAAAAAGAAGCGTGGGATCCCGACCAGACAAAGAAGCAGGCACTGCGCGATGCGATTCAGGCATTGATCCCAGAATTTGAGGTGCGAGCAGGCGGTACGACCTCGATCGATGTTACTAAACTGGGTATTGATAAGGCGTACGGGATGAAGAAATTGATGAGCATGCTGGAAGTCAGTAAAGAAGAGATACTGTTCTTCGGTGATCGTTTGTCCGAAGGTGGCAATGACTACCCAGTTAAGGCTATGGGGGTTGATTCGCTGGAAGTTTCTCACTGGCAGCATACGGCCATTGCCTTACGGGCTATTCTGGCGGTTTTATAGTCTTTTGAATGGCGCTACTTACTCGGCTTACTCTCGTACGATTGACACTCTACTTGCGTTGATTGCTGCAAACGGTTGGTTATATCAGTATAGAGATACTCACGGGTGCCACCTGCGGTTAAGGCATAGTTACAATTTGGTAGATAGGGCAAGGCAAGGTCTGCATACCGATTTAAAACAATGCGGAATAGATTAACACTGGAGAGGTTGTGCATATCTTCTTCGGTGGCCAGGGGGATATGGGCAGCCTGTAGTATGCCGTATTTCATTTGCAGCCAACTGTCTGACCATTTTGTCATATCATCACCTTTGCCTGCCGTTTCGGTGTTTAACGCCTCGGCTACAGGGCTTAAGGCACTACTATCCATTGTTTGAGGATATGGGCCTTCATCTGAATTGAGCAGCATCACTGCTTGCCCATTAGATTTTGAGAGAGCGCTAGTGATGACGCTTTGAATCTGAGTGTTTATAAACTCAACTTGATCAGTATATTTTGTTCTTACTGGGCGACCGGTGTTGTT
The DNA here is from genome assembly GCA_964530555.1 of uncultured Candidatus Saccharibacteria bacterium. Classification (GTDB taxonomy): domain Bacteria; phylum Patescibacteriota; class Saccharimonadia; order Saccharimonadales; family AWTP1-31; genus CAZHBD01. The sequence continues at coordinate 27,015 of CAZHBD010000001.1, forward strand.
GCCCTCATTATTCAATGACAATGAACCATCGGCATTAAAATCAAACGGATCGTGGGGTACTAAAATGTGAGCAAAGATAAAGCGCCCACCGGGCTTACTATCGTTTGCAAGTTTTGTCAGGTTTTGCAACTGCGTTTGTACGGTATCGACCCGTGTCTCCTCCGACAATTTAAAAGGCCACATAGATGCTTTGGCAAAACGGTAGTAAGGACTATTCGAAAATTCTAGTGCTTCCACGCCGCGAAGATTTTTTATTTTCCCCATGACTGATAACAGAATACTTTTCATGTAGTCATGATCCGCAAGCGGTGCCTGGTTGCTAACGCCATAGACCGAGCCAATGGAGTGGTATTGATAGCCAGCATCTTTTAGGGTCTTAACCACTGACGACTGTCGGACGGTGTTGTGGTAGAGGACTCGCGCTTGGGCGGAATCATTTTTAAACGGTGCTACAATTTCATTGGTATAGCGTGCATTGAGCGTCGAGGCAATTGACATTGCAGTGAACGGGTAATTTGAATGAGCGTTGTCATTTACGGTAAAGCCCTGAGAACGTAACGACTCAGTAAATGGTGTATTGTCGAAACCAAATTGCGATGCAAGGGTTTGGTTACTGGCGTATCGATCCAAAACAATGTAATAAATATCTGGTTTATCACTCTGCTTGTGAATCTTTTGGCTTAGCGCGGAAGGAACAACGGTTGATTCTTTGATGAGAGCGGGGATGATGTGCAGAAGGCCGAGATGCGGGATTACTAGTAGGTAGCCCAAGAGTGCTGCAACGCCGAGCTGGACGTCGATATGTCTATTGCCTTTCATATGGTCAACCAGCTTGGATATGCCGACGCCTATTGCAGCAGCTATGCTTACGAGCAGTACGAAGAAAACTATGCTGGCGAGTACCATTGAATCTCCTTCATTAAGACCAGGGGTCAGTGCTTTAATGATTCCGCTCATGGCAGTTAGCTTGGCGTCATAACCCACCAACAAAAATGCAAGGCTGACTGTCGCAACCAACTTAGCAGTGTATGTTTTTAGCCAAGGCAGCCAGTATAGAAATACAACTATAATTCCGGCAGTAACGGCATGCATGAGAAGGGGGAAAAGAAGCTCGCGCGGGAAAATCTCGAGATAATTATCGTTCTTTAGAATGTTGCTGAAAAAGAAGCTCACAAATACCGAGTAGCTTGCTAGAAACAGACATGCAAGACGTACGAGCACACGGCGTCGTAGAAGTGATAACCGTTCGACTACGGCAAATGATTTGTTCTTGGTCTTATGCTGTTTTTTTGTAGTCTGTTGTTTGCGTTGCGTCATCATTTTGCCTTAAAGAGGTACAATGTTCTTTTTGTGCCTCGTATAGATTTTTGCTCGATCAACCTGTAGTATTTGTTGAAAGCGCTGATAAAACGGTCTTCAGTATAGTCACCAAATATATCTTTTCGGGTGGCGAGGAGCTTCTGGACCTGCGAATCATCTTTTGGCACAAATTCAATAAGCAGATAGTTGCCTAAGTCAGCAAAGTATCGAGCAATCAGGTCAAAGGGTAAATTGTTCGATATGGCCAGGTGGTGAATGAGAGCTAAAGCCATGACCAGGTCCGAGTGAAAGCGTTGCTGAATTGTGCCACGTTCATTGTTGGCCCAGCCCAGGGCGCCGCCTGGATTTGTGAGGTCAATAAGCATGGGGAGCATCTGTGTTTCGTTGAGCCGTTTGGTAACTTGATAATTTTTCTCCACGGCTACTGGGTCAATGTCGGTGCATATTGTTTCGACTTTGAGTTTGTGTAACGCTCGACTATAGCGACCATCATTCCCGCCCAGATCAAGTGCCGTCTTAAGACCCAGCGGTTTAATGAGGCTTGTAACAAGTTTTGCTTTCCTTACTTCAGACTCATCTGAGTAATTAGTATTGTTATAGTAATCGCCCCATTCGGTTTTAGGCATTGGAGCGTGTAGTTTGGTGATCATTCGTTCTAGGCTACCAAGTATGCCAAGCAGCCCGTTGAGGGTGACTTTTCGGTTGGCTTGTTGGTGACTGTTGGCTTTGGCTTGTTGGGCTCGACCATGTAACACGATGTGCATAATTACTGCTGGTCGAACTCGCACTGCGCGGGGCAATAGCTTGCTAGTGAGATCGAGTGGTATACCATCGAGATTATCACGGAGGAGTTGCTGCAAGCGGATATCGGTGGACTGCATCAGTAAGAGTGGTGCCAAAAAATGCTGGCAAAACTGACGATACGCTTGCCAAGGTTGGCCTTCATGATAGGCTTCAAATGACAAGGTATCGATAAACACTGGCTTACCGTGAAGAAATTGGACATTGTAAGCACTGGCATCCTTTAGGGTCATACCATGTTGCAGAGCAATGGTTTGGATCTTCAAGGTTAACAATGCGGCATCCTTCAGTTGGCTAAATGACCACTCAAAAGGATAAGAGATAACCGGAATCTGCTGTGGGCAAAGAACTTTGTAAGCGCCTTTAGTAGAACTTTGTTTGGAGCGATCCTCCTTGTGCGGCACCAGCAGATTTTCGTGTACTAAAGCGTCATACAAGCCAGAATTCATGAACAGCTCGTAATCTGGTTTTCCGGCATTATTGATTTGTCTATATATCTTCCCTCGAGTGTCAAAAAAAACAAAACCTGCAGGATCGCGAAACGAAGCGGCTAAAGAATTGCCGGCCGGCTTACTTTTTGGTTTTTTCATTAGCATTGTTTGACGAATCGACTCGTCGTATTTTAGTGATAATTTTCCCAAACGAACTGCGGAAAACCACCCCCACTGCCAATGCTGCACCAAGTACCGCTTGTATAAACATACTCCCAGTACCGGCATCAATATAAGCAAAATGTAACAAGTAAAACCCTCCTATTGGTAGTACCAATTATACTATACTTTTGACTTTGCAAGGGTTTGTTGCCAGCGCCAGGCGTCGACTAGTGCCTCGCCGAGCGTCTTTTCTGATCTCCAATCTAAGAGCCGATTGGCTTTTTCAACCGCAGCATACGAAGCAACAATGTCGCCAGGGCGGCGCTTGCCAATAACGTAGGGAACTTTTTGGTCGGTTACTTTTTCAAACGTTTGTATAACTTCTAGTACACTGCTGCCGACACCGGTGCCAACATTACAAAAATCATACGATCCTGCAGCTTGGCTAGTAATGTACTCCATTGCTTTTATGTGGGCTTTCGCGAGGTCGACCACATGAATGTAGTCCCGGATGCACGTGCCATCAGGTGTTGGATAATCATCGCCAAAGACAGTTAACTGTTCTCGCCAGCCAGCAACAGTTTGAGTGATAAATGGTACTAGAATCGATGGTACGCCTCGTGGCAGCTCGCCAATAAGACCAGACGGGTGCGCGCCTATTGGGTTAAAGTAGCGAAGTGCCATAGCTCGTAGACGCGAGCTCGCTTGAGTAGAGTCGCGCAGTATTTCTTCGTCCATTTGTTTAGTAGCCCCGTAAGGTGACGCAGCCGGCTTAATGGGTGAATCTTCGGTCAGCGGTAGAGCATCGGCTTCACCATAGACGGTGCAAGACGATGAAAATATTATGCTGATTGGTTTTTGAGTGTCCTCTAGTTCTTTCAGCAAAGTTACAAAGCCGCTGACGTTGTTTTCGTAATATTTGAGCGGTTGTTTCACCGATTCGCCAACTGCCTTAAAGGCTGCAAAGTGGATAACGCCCTCAATAGATTCTGTATCTAAAACTCGGCGTAATAATTCGCGATCTTGAAAGTCGCCTTCATAGAGCATTGGTTTTTGTTTGGTAATGTTGGTAATCCCCTTGATGACACCTGGTTCGGAATTGCTAAAATTATCGATAATAATCGGCCGGTAACCCGCAGCAATTAGCTCCACGACCGTGTGTGAGCCAATAAAACCACAACCACCTGTAACCAAAACATTTTTCACTGAGATACCTTGCTAGCAACGAGCTGTTTAAATTCTTCGCGGAAGCGCTCAGCTCGATATTGGTGAGCATACTTGGCGATCACTTCGGCATCAAATTTTTTTAGATCAAACTGCTTGAGTACATCGACTAGGCTTGTGACACTTTGCTCGTCAAAAAATAACCCAGTTTTTCCTGGCAAAACATAATCCAGCGCTCCCCCAGCTTTGTAGGCAATCACCGGAGTACCGCTAGCCATAGCCTCGACGGGGGCGATCCCAAAATCTTCGAGAGCCGCAAAGAGAAAAGCTTCAGCGGAAGCCAGTCTCGCGGCGACTACCTCGTCTGGTGCAGTAGTGTTGAAACGGATCGTTGGTCCGGCCAATGAAGTAAGACGGGGTAGATCTGGACCACGGCCAATGACTAGAAGCGGCATCTGTAGTTGATTACAGGCTTCAATTAAGATGTCTAGCTTTTTATTTGGCACCAAACGACTGACTGTCACAAAGCCTGAGCGGACCTTGTTCTTTCGTTGCTTTTCGAAGCGCTCAATTGCAACGGGAGGATGTATGATGACGGAATTACGTTTGTAGTAGTGTTTAATATCCTGCTGAATGTGTTTTGAGTTGGCAATAATTACATCAGGCTTTTGGGCTGCAGCATAATCGTGCTTTTTCAATGGACCAACCAATAACCCCAGACCGAGCCGGGCAAGTGGACTGAATATGCCAAAGCCGGGTTGTTTCATGTATTGTTCGTAGTGTCGCCAATAAAAGTGGGTTGGGCTGTGGCAATAGCAGATGTGTAGCGCGCCGTTTCGGACGTTTACATCTTTCGCCTCGCCATTACCTGCGCTACTGATTACAATGTCGTAGGCTTGGAGATTAAGCCTTCTGAACCAGTATCTCCTAAGCGGGGGTATAAACTTTCTGAGCTTGCCAAAGGGCCAGTGCTGCAGATAGCCGGTGACTACTTTGTCATCGAGTTTTTTACGCCACTCGTCGCTACAGTAAGACGTATAAATAGGTGCTTCGGGGTACAGTGTATGTAATTCTTGAACAACACGCTCTGCGCCACCACCAACCAACCAATCGTGGACGATGGCAACTTTCACGGTTCGAAAACACCATTAACTACTGTTCGTACGGTCTTTAACAAGATCGTTATATCGAGCCAGAAGCTCCAGTTTTGTACATAGTAAGTATCCAACTTGCGTCGCTCATCAAAGCTGATTTCTCGCCGGCCCGACACTTGAGCTAGGCCGGTAATCCCAGATTTAACACTCAGGATGGTGTGTTTTTTGGCATACTCATCGAGCTCACGAGGTACTAAGGCTCGTGGGCCAACCAAGCTGATGTCTCCCTTAAGGACGTTAAACAATTGCGGTAATTCATCGAGACTGGTTTTGCGAATAAAGCTACCAACTGGGGTGACGCGAAAATCTTTATCGAGCTTGTCGCCATTTTTTCGGTATTCTTCAATAAGTTCCGGTTTGCCCACCATGCGGAAGACTTCTTCATCGGTTTTACCATCAAACTTTGCATAGTGCGAGCGGAATTTGTAGACTTTGAAGACTTGGTTAAAGCGTGTCAGCCGATTTTGCTGCACGCCCCGCATGATCATCGGCCCTTTGGGGTCGTTAAGTTTTACGGCAATTGCGACTAACAACATGATAGGGCTACTGAGAACAATCAGAATACTGCTTGCGAAAATATCAAACAAACGCTTTACGACACGTCCCCAGCCTATAAGTGGCGTTTGGTGTACAGCGATCATGGGAATGGAGCGAAACAGGTCTACGACGATGTTGCCAACAAACAGATCGCTATTGCCGGGAATAAATCTGTAGGCCATATGATTGGCTTGAGCATAATCTAAAATCACGCTGTTCTTGGTTGAGTTTGGGTACAGTTCTGTCTGAATGATGCTGTATATGCTACCTGTTTTGAGATTCTCGCAGGCTTCGGCAAAAGTGGCGAAGACTTTAAACCCATGGAGCCCAGCCAGTTTTTCCCTCTCGCCAACCACTGCTACAACTTTGTACCCAGAATTACGTGTATCCAGTAGGGACTCAATAAGCTCGCGGGCCAAGGGGTTGTCGCCGACAATCAGCACTCGATTCACACCAATACCGTAACGGTATAGTTCAATACGTAAGATACGTAGCAGTGTACGGGTAATAAGCAGGAACCCAAACCCAATACCCAAGGCATAGATGGGGACTAAACGGGCAGGGAAGAGGTTTTCAGGTGAGACAAAATCGTAGCCAATAACAACCAGGATCCCCAAAAATGAACCGATCAAAAGGCGACCAAGTTCAGAAAAGCGCTTTTCATAAACTGCCTGGTTATACAGGCCAATAAAGCCGTGGACCAAAATCCACAATGGTAATACCGTAACAAAGGCCCAAAAATATGTGCGTGCCGGTATAGCTGTGATTAGCGGACGAGTATCAAACTTAACGCGCAAGATATACGCCAAGCTGAATGCGGCCAGAAGCGCCAAGAAATCTCCTATAACGAGCAGAACGGTGTATGGCAGGTTGCTGTTATTTTTCATAGGCTAACTTCTCTCATTGTATCACTTTGCCCGGGAACTTCGACTAGGCATCGGCGGAGTGTCTTTTGGTGCCACCAGTGTTAGGCCCACAAAGAAGCCTGTCAGAATGGTGACGGGGAAGTTGCTCCACACGGGAATCACTAGGCTAGCAGCAAACAGTCCTACTAGACCAGAGCTGACTGGTTTGGCGTAAGGTGAGTTAGATGAACGAACTAACTGAAGAGTCAAGATGAACAGTGTCATGAAGAAAGTAACCCCAAGCCAACCATATTGAACCCCGATATCAAGCAAAGCGCTCTCTGATTCAATTGAGGGCCCATCTTGAAGCGCAGCGCCTACTGCCCCAGCGCTACCTGGACCACTGCCCCAAGGATGACGTGCAATATATTCGACTCCCTGTCTCTTGGCGGAGATGTGCTGGCTGGTAGAGTCGCTGGAGTCACTCTTGTGTAGGATAAACTGATCGAACACATTGCTCTGCGCGGCAACTACCAGCCCTAATGTAAGCAAACTCAGAGCGCCAGCAATAAGTGCAACGCTATAATTGCGTAGGGCTTTCCTGAGCTTTGGCGTCACCAACACCAAGCAGGCGCTACCAACACTAGCCGCCAGTAATGCGCTACGTGAAAAAGTCAGAGCAAGTAAGGTTACTAAACTGCCAACAGAGGTTAAAAACAGATTTTTGTAGCGTGTTGTTCGTACCAAACTAGCATACATCGCAACCAAAAGCGGGATGACTAGTAAGGCTCCTAGCTCGTTTGGGTTGCGGGCAAATCCCCGCGTGCGCAACCAGCCGCTGGTGCCGCCGGTTCGCAAGATTGTCTCGCCGCCGCACTGCCCATAGCCTAGCCAGCTATCAACGTGTTGGTGCAAGCCAGCCGCATATAGCAATACAGCGAGGACCGAGAACAGTCCAAAACTTAAAACGATCGTCTCAGTCAGTGCCGCCGGTTTCGTCTTAGGAGAATTCGTATCGGCAATCTGTAAAATTACCCAAAACAGCACAGTGTCTAGAAGTAGAGCGAGCAGTGTTTCGCGCAGGCTGGCATGAGTCTGCCAACCACGAAGCAAAATCCAGCCACTGTAGCTACATAACAGTATGCAGAATACTAGTAAGCGGCGGTTTTGCTTAATCTGCTGCAGTGGCTTTCTCTGCCGGATCTGTAATGCCCAAATACCACCAATTTCGAAAGCAAATAAAAGGAGAATGATATCTGCAATACGTCCAGCTTGTGCACAGTCAGTTATTTTTTGGACAAGCGAAGAGGTTACTCCGTGGACAAACAGAAGACTAGCAAGGGCTACAAGGAAGAACCCGTAAGGGCGACTACCAAGTTGCGTCAGTCTTCTGAACATAATCGGTCCCCAAGATTATGACAAAGTCAGCTTGCGGCGATTGCGAGGTTGACGAAGATTGTTGACTATCTGTTGAAGCAGGCTTAGCACCCGAGGGCATGTCAGTAATCGGCACGGTACCAAATCGTTGCGATAAGTAGCGATAAGTGAACGGTTTATCAGCCTGGGTCTGCTTGACAACTACTGTTTTTGACTGGATGCTAGCACTACTGTCTTTGCTGAGTATCTTGTATCCATAGCCAGCTAAAACATCGGCTACTAAGGTTGCTGCCCCGGCACGCCCCGAGCCGTTATAGACGGCTACTGTTGGTTCTTCACGCTTGAGGAAGGGATCGATCATGTTATTGCGGGTATAGGCACGGATTTTTGAGTAATCATTGAGCCCCGCAGTGGGTCTGACAACTGATTGATTACCAACCATGCCGGTCGATACCAGTGGACCATCAGGTTTTGCGAGATCAAGTGATTTTATCTTGTTGTCGGGTAAATCTTTGGCTTTACCAAACAGCGTTTTTGCTTCATCGACGGTTAAATCGGTACGGATATTCTTTTGAATTGCGTTGGCGAGACTATTCAGGCGTACAGGGTTGGCTACAATGCCACTCGTGGTTGCTTTGTCGCGCATAGCAATGATAAGTTGTCGTTGTCGCTCACTGCGGTCAAAGTCACCCCTTGTGCTGCCATGGCGTGAACGAGCATATTGTAGCGCTCGCGCGCCATCCATGTGCTGTTGCCCAGCCCTAAAGAAATAGTTGGTGTAATAGTCGTTAATTGCCTCGGGGACGGTTATGTCGACTCCACCCAGTGCATTCACGACGTCGCGGAAGGCTTTGAAGTCGAGCAATACGTATTTATGAACAGGTACGCCCGCGACCAAGCGTGAAGCGGCGATCGCTGCTTTGACGCCTTCTTTTTCAGCGTCATCTTTGTTCATGCCTTTGTAAGTCGCTTGTTCGAGGCCGGTGTTATAGACAGAGTTAATCTTGCTACTACTGTACCCGCTGTTTTGTACCCACATATCTCGAGGAATACTAAGCATCGCAGCTTCTTTGGTCTCCAAATCCACGCTGGCTACAATAATTGTGTCTGTCAGATTCGGTGCATCGTTCTCATCACCACCCCGCCCCAAGATGAGAATATTTAGACGACCATCGCCTTCGGTATTTACTTTGTCTGGGGTGATCTTATCATTGAGCGCCGCTGATGATGCATTGCCAACGGTCTTGGAGAAAACAGAGTGCAGAAAACTGTACAATCGAATCCCCAACGCGGCACCAAGCCCGAGTAAAATAATGAAACTAATGAGGAAGACTTTAAATTTACGCGATCGATTTTTCCACCAACGGCGTAGCTTACCCGGTTCTCGTTTTTCTTTCTTTGATTTATGTCGTGGCTCGGGCCGAATTGATTTGGCGAATTCGTTGCCAGTATCCACTTTTGAAAAATCACTCAAGTCCGACTCAGGCTCAACTGGTGCTTTGGCCGTAGCTTCTCTTTGGGGAGTAATAGAGCGACGACTTGTTTGGGTAGGGGTGAAGCCTTCAGGGAGATCTTTGGCGCCGCGATAATACGTCGGCATGCCAATTTGCCGCCGACCGCTGGGGAGAATACCGTCGACTGACTCGCGTGAGGCTCGTTTTTTGGGGCCCTTAAAGTTCGGCATATGGATCAAATTATAGCATAAGAACTGCCGAAAAAACCGCTGATAACGCTGTAAACTGCTATACTGTGTATAAGATAAGCAAAACCATAATGGCCAAACAACGCACAAAAGATAAATATCGACGTTTTACCCAGTTTGCCGAGTACTTAGTTAGTGGTGGAGCCTTCTTTTGGAGTGGCTATCTGATGTTCTTTTTCTGTGATCACTTACTCCACTGGGGTCTCTGGTGGGCCAAGCTCACGGCCAATGTCACAGGCTGGACAATTAACTATCTGTTACAGCGCTACTGGGTGTTCAACAATAAAAACCTAAAGAAGCAGCAGTCAAAGGTTACGCAACGTTATATCGCGTTGACCGCAGCCAACTTTGTCATCGATTACCTGATTGTGCGCACTCTTAAGGCAGCTGGGCTAACCCCTTATCTCGGCCAGTTTGTATCGGCAGGCTTTTTCACCGGCTGGAACTACCTCTGGTATCGCTACTGGGTGTTCCCGGAGCGCAAAACGAAGCGAGCTAGAGTATGAAGCCTGCTAAGCCCGAGCCGCCAACGACTACCATTCGACCGACAAAAAAACAGCGCGAACTGCTGGGCTTTATCGATGCCTTTATTGCCGAGCATGGTTACAGTCCGAGCTACCGCGAGATTATGAAAGGACTTGAGTACACCTCTGTAGCAACTGTCTCACTACATGTTAATAGCCTTATTAAGCGAGGGCATTTACGCAAACGGGACTACTCGGCACGTTCGCTCGAAGTTGTTTCGCCTGGCGAAGCCAAGAAGATATCGACCAATCGTGTTAAGGAGTCGGAGGAGAAATGGCTGGTCAATAAAATTGAACATTTCTTTGCTGAAGCCGAGGCAGGTAAAGCAACTGAAGCCACCATGGACGGATTGTTTGTACTAGTTGGCGCACTTAAAGTCTTAGGCTTAGACGGAGCTGCGCAGTCGTTTATCCCACGCTTAAGCGAGCTAAAAAAGAAGCTGGGCGCGGGGAAATAGCGTACCATTAGTTTATGGCATTCGTGCACGCAATTCTCCTAGGGATCATAGAAGGGCTAACCGAGTTTCTGCCGGTTTCAAGTACCGGGCATCTACTGGTCGCCGAAAAATTGATTGGCTACAAGGATGTTGCTGAAGTCTTTACGGTTGTTATCCAGGTGGGCGCGATCGCTGCCGTATTGTGGTTTTACCGCCAAGACCTTTGTGATAAAGTTCGTAAGCTCATCGCCCGTGATCAGGCAACTGTCCGGTTTTGGCGCAATTGGGTTTTGGCTACTATCCCGGCTGGTGCGATCGGCGTCTTGCTCGACAACTCCCTCTCTAAAGTTTCCACACTGCCGGTAATTGCTGTCGCTCTAATAATCGGCGGTGTATGTATGTGGGCTATCGAAACCTACCATACTCCTAAAACAGCTGCCACGAAGCCAAAACTTGAGCAACTGACACTCAAACAGTCGCTGCAGGTTGGTTGCTACCAGATCCTGTCGTTAATACCTGGTGTGTCACGCTCCGGTGCCACAATCATGGGTGGCCTCTTAAGTGGGCTTGATCGAGTGACCGCCACAGCGTTTTCTTTCTATCTCAGTATGCCGATCCTGGTGCTGGCAAGTGGTTACAAGCTGGTTAAGAACAAGGATAGTTTGCATCTGGTAGATGGTGGTTCGGTAGCGATTTTGCTGGGGGCGATAACAACCTTTATCGTTGCTTTCGTCGTGGTGAAATGGCTGCTACGTTACGTAAGCAAGCATGATTTTAAGCCATTTGCCTACTATCGAGTTGCCCTCGGTTTACTTATCTTGTGCATTCTCGCCCTACGCTAGATATAGCGTCTCTTGCTGCAAATTTTACGGCACATTTTGCTTTTAAACAGAAGCAATTAGGTGCATACTAGGAGCACTTAACAATAAAAACGCTGGAAGCAGGTGGAAATCCTGCACTGTGCCGCAACGGTAAGGCCGCCCTAAAAGGGGAAAGAGCAGCCCGACAAAATGTCGCATCATTTTGCCGGCGCGAAGAGAAAAACCACAGGTTTGTCTCAATCAGGCTAAGTCCGATCTAGCAATAAAGTCTTCCGAGCAGAAGTGCCCATCTTTTTTGACGCCCTCTGCTCGCCGAGCATGAGGGTATTTTCTTGAACCAGGCAACTGCCGAGATTTTGAATCACGCTGAGTCATCGGCAGTCGCCGCCGCGCCGGACTTGCGACTAGTTCCTAATGAGCCCCGGCGTTTCTTGCTGCTTGATTCTGTACCGGAAATAGCCCAGGCAGCCGAACGGGCAGAGGTGCAAGCCCGGCAAACGATCGACGATAATATGCAGCTGTTGCGTGACGGCCGTTTCGATGAAGTCTTACCGGTAATTGACGCGCTTGGTACGGGCAAGCGCGTCACCGAAGTACAGAGCAGCCCTGAGCGTTTTTTGCGGCATAGGGCACTTGAGGAAGATTGTCGACGATTGTTCGGTGAGGCCAAGCGCAAGTTACGGCCCGAGCTTTTCCCAAAGACTGAGCAACAGTATGACCAGCGAACAGAAGATTTTTACTTCGGAAGCCTATCTATTGGGGACATGATTCAGCGCAGTCTAACAGCAGTCGCCGAAAAACCGCAACAAGAAGTAAGAATTATTGAGGCTCGAGAACATGCTCGCTCGCGGGCAATTGGTCGCATGATTATGCCCCGCGAGGTCGAGATTCAGCCTGTCGAAAATGAAGCCCATGCTATTACTGTTTCGCAGTGCCCCGACTATGTCATTGATCATTTTAAAGATAAACCCGATTCAAATAAGTATGCGGGTTACGTACCTAAAATTGCTAAATGGGTGATACGCGATCTGTCCTTTGACCGCACAAATTTGCGAGCTTTTCAGGAGCAAGCGGCAATCTCAGGCGAATACATTACTAACGAAGTTATTAATGAAGCGTTTCAAGTTATGGGGCTGACCCGGTCTGGTGAGCATTACTCCAAGAGTGAGATTCAAGATATGCAGTTTGGCGTGGAGGGTGCTTTTGACGTGCTGGAATTCGTGGAGCTGTGCGATATGTTGGCAAGCCAAAAAACTGGCCTAAATATCTTCCTGGGTGAAGTGGTCGGTGCGGATGATCCGAAAGATTACACGCAGTTTCGCGCTGAGGCGCAACAACGTTACGAGGCTACAAACGAACAGGCTGAAGAGCTTGCCGATTACATTATGGATCTGGTGGAGCGGGGTGTAGACTCCTGGGCGGCCGACAAACTGGTAGAAGACAAAGTTAAACAAATGCTGCTTGACGAGGTGCGACAGAACCCTGATCTGGCGTTAGAAATGTTTGACGAAGCAACGTGGCGGGGTATCCATGAAGTGCACGCCCTTGAAGCGCGTGGCGACTGTAAAGCAGCTGAAGCACGTTGGGCTGAAGTGCTCAAAAACGCGCCAACTCCCGGGTTTTGTGGAGCGGGTAGTTGTGGGCTTGAGAGCGTTGCGTCGAGTAGTGCAGAAGGTCGAAGAGCTATCGCTCTAGGACTGGATGCCATTAGCCCTGATGAACTCATTCATGATACCGAGCGGGCGTGCCCGAGTTGTAGTGAATTTAAGGTCTACTATGACAAGAATGGGAGTAAGGCTTGTACAGGGTGTGGCAAAACTGAAATAAAACTCGGATATAGCAAAAGTAAAGAGACTTCAGATGAGTAACCTTACAATTGAACAGTATGAACACAAAAAAGCCGCCTGTAACGGCCTGTGTGACATCGATCATAACCGAATTGCCGATAATGATCCGTCAAGGATGCCGTGTGTTACCTGTCCTTTTTGCAAAGAAGTGGTTGATGCTATTCTGACGCCCACAACCATCAGTTGCCCCAAGTGTGAAGTTACGGTAACGCGGTAGAATATAACTATGGACACCGAAGACGAGATTTACCAGGAGCTTGTAGATAACCGATCACCAGAGTTCTTTTGCGACAATTGTGGACATTATCCTATCGAACCAGTGCACGGGCATTTTGTTTGCCCCAATTGCCATATACCCACCAAGTGCTGTGAAGGCATGGCTCTAGATGAATAAACCGCAGACTAGACGAATTGGGATTTTTGCGGGTAGTTTTGACCCGATTCACAAGGGCCATATAGGATTTGCGCTTTCAGCCTTAGAAGTGGCTGATCTCGATGAGATCTATCTAGTGCCTGAAGCACGACCCCGCCATAAGCCCGGGGTCACCCATATAGGTCATCGTACGGCTATGCTCAAACTCGCTGTACGCCCCTATCGCCATATCCATGTGCTAGAGCTGCCCGATAAACGGTTTTCGGTAACAGCTACGTTGCCAAGATTACAGACGAAATTTCCAGATGCCGAACTGTTACTGCTCATTGGTTCTGATGTACTGATGCATCTTGCCCAATGGCCGCGGGTTGATGAGTTGCTGAACAAGATGGGTCTGATTGTATCAGTACGATCTGGGGCAGAAATTACCGCCGCAATGGACGTTGCTACCAACTTGCCCAGAGTGCTGAAAGAGCTCTATATCTTGGAAAGCTTAGAGCCCAGTGTTTCGTCTCGGCAGATCCGAAGTGTTCTAAGGAGAGGGCACAAAACCAAAGACGTAGTGGGCAGCGTGCAAAAATATGCCGACAAGCATTGGCTCTATGCTTCGGTATCTGACTCGACGGCGTAGTGTGTATGCAGATATTCGAGGTGTTTTTCGCGAAAACGTTTGAACTCACTCTTTTTGAGCCCACTTTTGCGAATGATTGCCCCAATTTTTTCACTGCCGATGTAGTGCGGCATCATCACGTAACTGGCGCCCAGCTCGTATAACTCATCTGCTTCAGCGACATTCTCAGCGTGACAAATGATCACCATGTTTGGATTTTGTTGTAGCAAGACGCCCACCAGAAACTTGCTCGTCTCAAAGTCGGTGATGGTTGAGACGCTCAAACGCACCTTTTCTAAACCTATTTCGTCTAGGAGTTCAATGTCGCTAATATCACCATACACGTAATTAACCTTTTGGTGCTCCAATATATCGATAACTTCGGGGTCATAATCTATAACTACAAAGTTTTTGTCTAAATTTTTAAAGACTTTCATGAATTCGTGACCGCCCTTGCGATAGCCAAACAGAGCAAGTTCGGTGCGATGACGTCGTTCTTGGTCTGGACGATTCACCTTACGTTCGAAGATACCCAGCAGTTCTTCAAAAGTATTGAATAAACTGTCGGAGTACACGATAAGATATGCAGAAATGGTGATGGAGACAAGAGCTACAATGGTCATGGTGTTGAGGAGATCGTTGGGCACGAGTTCGAGCTTGTTGGCTAAGATTAAGAAGACCAATGAGAATTCGCTAACTTGTGCTGTTGCCAATGCCGCCTTGAAGCTGGTGCGCTTGGTATAACCCAAGCCTCCCATTATGGCCATAACCAAGAACGGCTTGAGGATGACGACAATGAAGGTACTCATTATTACCAGTGGCAAAACCTGCCAGGCATTGCCGAGAGCCAGTCGCGAACCAAGGGTGATGAAAAAAACGATTATAAAAAAGTCGCGTAACGGTCGCAGGCGGGAACTGATCTCTTGAGTGTAGGGAAGCGCAGCAAGTGACATGCCAGCTAACAGTGCGCCAACTTCCAGACTAAACCCAGCTCGCTCAAACAAGGCGGCAAAGCCGAAGCCCCAACCTATGGAGAATAGAAACAAAAACTCCTGACTACCAGCAATGAGTTTATGTAGTTTGGGTAGTATGACGCTGCCAATAAGCAGGAGAGGTATTGTTATCGCTGCCCCTTTCAGCATGAGCGATCCTATCCCCATGGCAGTAAGCCCGTCATGGGCCTTGGCGGTGATAAAGAACAATGCAACTGCGGCAATAAGGTCTTGAACGATCAGCACACCAGTGAGCACCTTGCCATACAAACGCGACTGCTCTTTTTTGTCGGTTAACAATTTAAGGATTACAATTGTGCTACTAAACGCAAGACCAAGACCCAAAAAAGCTGCGCTCAAACGGTTGAGCCCCAACACTATACCCGAGATATACCCCAGGAGGGTAGTTCCGGCTACTTGTAGGATACCAACGCTGCCAGACACCTTGCCAACCTCGCGAATCACCTGTGGGTTAAGCCCAAGCCCCACGATAAAAAGCAATAGTGCGATGCCAATGCTAGAGAAGACGTCAATAGTCTCAGGGCTGCGAATAACGTGTAGCACTGAAGGGCCGACAATGAGCCCGGTCAGAATATGGCCAATTATCAGCGGCTGCCGCAACAGTCTCATTACCAACGCCATGGTTGCGCCCAGCGCGATGATCAGGCTGAACTCGGCAAAAACACTTTCGTGCATCGGTTAGCTTTTTTTATTAATGCCCATGCCTAGTAGCACGGCTGCCACAAACATCAGGGCTGCGCCAAAGCCGATGAGCAACAGTTCGATATTGCCCTCTTGTAAGTTGCCGAGGAGGACGATGCAGGTGCCAGCAAACAAAATGGCTGCTGCTCCGCCAATACTGCTATTCTGCAAACTGCTTGCTGTGCCCCGCTTATTTCGAAGTTTACTCGTTGCTTTGCTTTTGGTTACTTTCTTTGCCACCGTTGACCTTTCATTTTTGTTACATGCTTTTGCTCAATTATAGCATAAGCATTGAGAACGTACTTGACAGAACCAAACTGCTTGTGGCAAAATGCTTCTATTCTTTGCAAAGCGTGTTTATCGTTTTGTCAGGAAAAACAAAAATAACATTAAAAAAACAGTCAGATTTGTGAGATGGTTTGTCTGTTTTTGTTCGTTCGGGAGGGTTTTATGTCCATCAAAATAAAAACTATATCAAAGGGGTATAAAGTGGAAGTAAAGGTCAAGCGCCCAAAGTGGCAGCAATACTTGCAGTACTAGAAGACCGTTGTTCACAGATACGTACCTTATGAGGCCCAGTTGGGCCTCGTTTTTGTTAGTTGCAAATTGCTTTGTTCAGGAGTAAAACAGAGCTATGACAACGATATTTGAAGGTGGTGATGGAGCCCTTATTCAGGCTGCTAAAGCGTCGCCGGTAGTTGCACTTGATCAAACTGGGTCTGTCACTGGCGCTGCATTAAGTAGGGCAATGCCAGACCTCTCCGAGCCAGTTAATCCCCATATGGGTCATCCTGAACTTGAGTTTGCCTCTGACATTAATTCAGCAGTAAATTCGATGCGCCAAACTATCTATGATCAAGATTGTAGACTCAGACGCAAATCAGAGCTTGTAGCCCAGATGTATTTTGGGCCTAAAATGACACGACTCTTTTTTATAGAGCGTGCGGCAATTGGTATCGTATTCGAGGAATTAGGCTTAACGGATCGTTATTATGCCGCAACCGGAAAAAGTACAACCGACGGTGGTTTAGGTAGCTGGAAACTGCAACTCCCTAGAATTGACTGCCCAGGTCTATTCACTGTCCATTACGCTCATGCGCCAGCAAACACCCGAGGACGCCTGCAGTACTTCTATGCCGGACGGCAGTAGCATTTGTTATTGATTTTACGATAAATATGACATAATTTACTGCTATGTCTGTTTTTGGAGCCGAGTCTACCCCTAAATTATGTGATAGCTGTAGTGGCCTCTGTTGCCGAGCTGGTACTCGTATTGTGTTATCTGCTGAAGAAGCATCATTTTTACAGCGCGGTGGCACAAAACTCCGTGGTGCACTCTTGTTTTTCATCGATCCAAGCATGACCGACGATGGAGCTGCTTTTGCGGAACCCGCAAAGTATGAACTCCTGCATGATCAAGTTCGGCGTGAAGTCTGTGCCGATCGTACAGCTTTTAACCGGAGCGAAACGTTGCGTCAAGTGGCAGAGCTTGTGTTGGCGCAAAAGCCTGGGCGGCAACAATATGTAATCGAGTCTGACTGTGGTTATCTTGATACGTCGGTAAACCCACCGAAGTGCACGGTGTATACAGACGCAGAACGGCCTCAAGTGTGTAGTGGATTCATGCCGGGTAATCCGCATTGCCTAAATATGCGTGAGGCCGAAGGCCTTGCTGTATCTGTTGAGCTAACTCAAAAACCACATAACTAAGCAACAAACTAGCTTGGCAATAAGCTATAGACAAAAAATAGTAAAAGTGTTAATATATATCACCTTATGGAAGCCGTTTACGCTTTTCAGGATAAAATTCACGAACTTGCCCAGATTAAAGATTACGTGGGAGTTTCTTCACGTACCGATGTTTTAGAGTGCCCCGAAACTGCAGCTGTGCTACATGAGATGGAGACGCTAGTCACTGAATCTCCTGAAATTGTTGACTTTTACGCTGGCGCTATCAAAAGATATAGAGAAGGTGACGCTGAAAGCATAGCCTCCGAGCTAGCGATCATCAAAGACCGTGTGGAATTAATGGCTAGTGATGACCTGTTCACGAAATCACAAGAAGCAAAACTAAAAACCAAGATTTCATCTGGTGAGATAGTTAAGGAAGAAGCAGAGCTATTCTTTTCTATGTTTAAACGAGTCATCCCGAAGCAGCAACTACCAGGCGCTTCTGCTAGGCCAACTCTACGATCAACAGCAAAACGCCGTGGCCCTAACCAGGCACGTACTTTGGATCTGACTATTGAGCCGCACGGCGGAATTCGTATTAATGGCAAGTTTTTACGTGCTCTGTCTCCTGCGCAAAAGGTAATCATCTTGAGTGGGCTGGCTAAGGGAGAGGGCTTTCGCAACAATGAAATTTATCGTTCTGAAGAATTTGCAAGGGCTGCAGATATGCGTGAAGCTGACGAATCAGAGTTGCGGGCAACGTATGACGAAGTATTCAAAAGTCTTGTTTTGTATCTGAAAGAAAGCCGCTTTGGGCGTTTGGTAGATGCTAAACGAAAACCAGGTGAAAAAAAGCACATTATCTCGGCAGATAGCATTACCGATTTGCGCTCTAGCAGTGAGCCAGCCAAGCCCGCCAAAATAGTAACGCCCACCGAACTGGTTCAGGCTACTCAGCCCGGCCGCTTCTACGAAAATTCTAAAGACGACGAAAACCCCACACTTGCAGATGCCGAGAAGGCAACCGATAATGGTTTTAGTGAAGATCTTCTGCAAGATGCGCATACATGCTTACGCAACATGGTTGCCGAACATGGCGGAGTTAAACGTCGCCAAGCAGTAGACCATTTAAGTGGTAAGTTTGGTCTGGATGTTGATCGAGCACGGGCTTTGGTTACGGCAGTATACAAGCTTGAGCAGGAAGATGAAGCTTCGCAGTTCCGCCAAGTAAAAGAAGGTGGCGCAAAATGGTTTAAGCCATATCGTGCATCTGATCACGAACCATTAGATGAAACGCCCAAGCTATTTGGTGATTATTTCGACGGTAGTCTTGATGAGCTGCGAGCACGGTATGGGAATGTGACGGGGTTGTTGCCTGAATATGTCAATTTTGAACGTGGCATCATCCAACTAACAGGAAACGAGCGAGTATTGCTCCAATTCTTCATGGACAATGGTATACGCAAGGCAATCTCCGAAAAAGCAGTTATTAGTGAACTAAAACAGCAGGGCATAGAAATAACCAAAGAGCAGATCCGAGAGTCGGTCCGAGTTGTTAATGCATTGTATGGCAGAGACTTCATGCTGAGCCTTGGACCGGCCAGACGACAGGGTGCAGCCAAAGGCCTACGGGTTCAGCGCATTGGCTCATTTATTGGCGAATAAAGAATAGGTTATTTCTTCGACTGGGCGTCTTTGATGGCTTGGTCGATGAGCTTGCTAAAACCGTCAAGATCACGCGGAGAGTCCTCAATCTTTTTGCCCTGCAAGAAAAAGGTTGGTGTAGAGTTCACTTCTAGTCGTTGGCCCTCGGCAACATCCGCGTTGATTATATCGTTGACCTCGCTGCTCTGGTAATCTTGCTTAAACTTCTCAAGATCTAGGTTGAGCTGTACTGCGTAGCCTTCAAACGTCTTGGTTGGGTCACTAGTGCTCTCCCAGGTCTTTTGGCCTTCATACAATAGATCGTGCATCTCCCAGAATTTGCCCTGCTTGTCAGCGGCTTCTGCGGCCCGAGCGCCGGCCCGAGCGTTTTGGTGGATTTGCTGTAATGGGAAGTTTCGGAACTGGAACTGAATGTCATTTTTGTACTTTTCGACCACTTGCTTCACAACCGGGTAGTAAGCGCCACAGGCGGGACATTGATAATCGCCGTATTCAACAAGTGTTACTTTTTTGGTGTTTGCACCTTCGACATGATTACTGAGCTTTGAACTCTTGCTTGAACCATTATTGCTTGTTGATGGGCTCGACGTATCGCGTGTAAACCAAAAGATACCACCTAGTGCGATAATGATCGCTGCCAAAACTGCTACAAACTGTTTGCTCATACGTTCTCCCTTAGTGCTTCTTAGTGTAGCGCATTGGACAGAAGTGTTCAAAAGTGCGGTTCAGATGCTTTGCAGTGAGCTAACTTGTAAGTCGATGTTGCAGGACTTATACTCTGTAACCATGAGCAATATAAAGGTTGCCTTGATTGAAGATGATAAGGCGATCGTGGAAATGTATCTGATGCGCTTTAACCTCTCGGGAGGATATGAGGTAAAAGTCGCCAATGACGGAGCTTCTGGGCTAGAACTACTCAAATCTTTTGAACCTGACGTCATACTACTCGATATGATGATGCCAAAAATGTCAGGCGTCGAGACATTAACCAAGCTACGCAAACTTCCCAACGGCAAAAAGTATAAAGTGATTGCGCTGACAAATATGAAAGACGAAGACACGGTGGCTCAGATTCGCAAACTGGGGGTAGAAGACTACATCGTTAAGGCCGAACAAGCCCCGAGTGTTATAGAAGAACGTATCAAACGCGTAATCAATACCAACTGAACACAAACAGTAGTCGTTTACAGCTAAATAAAGCATAAGTATAATAATGGCTGAGCAGCGTAACTTATAGGTGTTGTCTTTGTGAAGAAGCGAATTATTGGGTTTAGTTTATTTCTCGTGACTTTCGTTGTTGTAGTCCTGGCGCACCCTTTGTCGGCAAAAGCCTATCCTCCAAATGGATTTCCTGGGGAACCTTTCGGTGGGAGCGGTATGGACGGATACGGTATTCCAACTAATCCGTTGCTGGTTGCCAATTGTGAAGACCTGCAAAATGTAAACCTCAATCTCGATCGATACTATGTTCTGCAACAAAACATTGATTGTACGGATTCGGCAACCTGGAATGGTGGAAAAGGATTTATTCCTATCGGGCTTAACGCTGATGGGTCTGTTGAAGGGGCATTTATCGGACATCTTGACGGGCGTGGTCACACAATCTCTAACCTCTACATTGATCAATCAAGTCTAAACGTTGCTGATGGTGATCGCAACGTTGGCCTCTTCGCGAGTGCCATAGGGGCAGATATCATGAATGTCTATCTAAATAACGCTCATATTATTGGTTCATCAAGTGGCGGCCGAACCGGAGGGCTTGCAGGGCAAATCTCTGGGAGCAGGATAGATCGTGTTCATTTTGACGGTGATGTAGAAGGCGGGGACTGTAGCACGGTTCAATCTCTGGGAGGGATTACCGGGAGATATATTGTGGATGGTCCTGATGATGGGGCATACAATGCTATCAAATACAGTTCAACCAAGGGTTCGATTACGGTCACAGGTATAAATTGTGGCTCATATGAGGTGTTCGCTGGGGGCATCGTAGGTAGTGAAACTGATGGTGACCTGCATCTTTTGAATAACTATTCACAAATGGATATTACGCTTGACGGCAATGCTACGGAAGATTGCGTTAACAATTGTCGCAGTGTTGGCGGGATTATCGGTTTTGTCGGACAACACGTTGAAATATTTCGTAACTACGCCACAGGAATTCTCGCTATTTCGGGAGATACATCGCAGTACTTGAGCTACCAGGTAGCTGGCCTCAGTGGCGCCAACAGTACTGAACCACTAATTAGCCAGTCATTCGCCGCAACCGCCTTTTCGTTCTCAGACTGTGGAATCAGTTGTGGCGCATTGCCTCGAGAAGTGGCCGGAATTGCCATTGCAAACATAGACGAATCAGAGGCCTTACTTTCTAATCGATACGATGTTGGTGTTGCAGGACAGGGCGATGGGCTGCCATGTATTTCTGGGGGGTTGGCTACCTGTGAAGGCCAAAATACGAGCGGCGTACCAAATGCCAGTCTATTTCAAAATAATAATTCCGATTGGCCTATGCCAGATTGGGATTTTGATAACGTATGGGAGCTTACAGCTCAATATCCAGAGCTTACACAAGATGATAACGCTAACCCGACTCCGCCAGCAACTTTTGATGGGTCAACATATTCTGAAACCGAGATCACTTTAAACTGGTCAGCGCCAGCAACATATAATGGCTCAATAACCCATTACTTTGTGACGTACAAACACCAAGGTGCAGCAGATTTTGATGGTGGATTTGTACTAGAAGGTGTAACCACTGGCATGAATGTTACCAACCTAGAGGCTGGGGTTACCTACGAGTTTTACCTTAGTGCTGAACAATCGGATGGCTACTGGAGTGATATGTCACCGATAAGTGTTAGAACGGGTACGGAGGGGTTCATTGGCATAAGCAATTGTCAGGATCTGCAAGCTATAAATGAGGACTTGAATGGGAACTATGAGCTGCTTCAAAATCTGGACTGCGCTGACACAAGTTCATGGAACAGCGGAGCAGGATTTATGCCAATAGGTAGCTGTGACCAGACGGACCAATTTCAATTTACTGGAATTTTTGCTGGCAATAACTTTACAGTCTCAAACCTTTACATAGACGTTTCTGGTTCAGATTGCTCTCTGGCGGCACCGATTGCCGCCGCCCAAGGTGCGCTCATCCAAGATGTAACGTTTGATAATAGCACCTTAATCAGTGACAAAGGGGCAGCAGGATTGATTGCTTCCGATAGATGCAGCGATATACACAACGTGCAACTTACTAACGTATTGATATCTGGTACGGCTGAGTTGATCGGAGGTTTAGTTGGGGCAGAAAAGTTAAGTCGTGACTGCGTTCAGTCCTTGATATCCGTAAGTGGGCTACTCGAATCTACAGATTTTGAAGATTTTCAACAAATAATGGGCGGTTTGTATGGCACGATATCATCATCAAGCAGTAACCACGCTATTGCTGTCGAAAACGCCTATACCAATGTGCAGCTTGATGCTAGCGATTCAACAATGAACAATGGAGTTTATGGAGGAATTGCTGGGATGATATTCACATCTAACCAAGACGCTGTCTCGTTTCAGGATGTATACGCTTCTGGGAGCTTGGTAAGAACGAACCTCGAAACAGTGCAAGGATCTTTGGCGGGCGGACTTATCGCTTTGTTTGTGACCAATAGTGGTGGCGAAAACAGCCTGACCGATAGTTTTGCGTACTTTGATTCCTCGCAGACAACCAATGTGACAGGCGGCCAAGTTATAGACGGGGGTGGTTTAGGATATATAACTGCACCAGGACCATCACTGGTAGTTGATAATACCTATTTCGATGCTGATGTTGCAGGTACCTCTGACTGCACATTTTTAGATGCCAGCGTCTGCACGGCAATTTCTGGAGATTCAGAGTACTTCTTTAATAACTCCACAAATGCACCGTTAGACCAGTGGGACTTTTCTGATGTATGGATGACCACAGAGACCTTACCGGTGTTTAGTGAAGAGGCGACATCCACCCCTACCCTCATACCTGAATCACGACTGCAACACAATAATGGGACGATAAACCCCCTGATACCTGCCCGTGCTTTTTCGCCCAATAGTGCTGTGTCTCCCGATTCAGGCAAGATCACCAGTCTGCCTGCAGCTGGTTCAAACTTTGGACCCACACAAGGACAGCAGCCTACAGAAAGTGGTATTATAGCCAAACTTAAGGAGTTGATTAATAAGATTCCTGCGCCACTCTTGCGAAGCTTCCCTTACATCGTTGTTGGTCTCATGGGGCTATCTGCATTGGCGATGTTTATAGAAATGCTGCGACAGGCAGCTCGGCTCAAAGAGCTTAATTTGCTGATACAGAAGCAGGCAAGCGTTGCCGAAGAGCGCGATACCTTCTGGCACCTGGCTGCCAATTATTTGCGTGCGCCAATCACGTTGCTGATGGGAGGGGTTGACTTGTTGGCCTCACCGAAGGTGGCGCTGAGCCTCGGTGCTGGTGTGGCTGCTAACGCAACAATACCGTCCCAGTCGGTGAATCCAGAGCTAACCGCAAAAATCACCAAGTTGGTCACTAACATGCAGACCAAAGTATCAGACATCATGGACCAAATTGAACACAGTAAGTCGCTCCAGGAGATTAGCTGGCCCAAGTCACCTAACTCACGACGGCTCATTGCTAGTTGGCGCTTTTGGTTACCACTAACAATGGCGGCGATCTTGCTAATCTTTACTAATTATGTAACCAAGAACTATCGGCACTTAGAAGTGAGCACGTTAAGTATTTTGATACAAATATTGCTCTTCGTGTTAGTAGCAACGTTGGTCTATTGGGCTGTGCAGGCGCTTGGCTTAGTTCAAAATAAGCGCAAGCAGGCTGAAGAGAAACTATCAAGGCAAGAAGCCGCCCTTGATAAGGCTCGCATCGCGCTTATTGGTAAGACGGCAGAAGTACTCGATGATGACGTCAGCAAACTCGAAAAAATGCTAGGTCAATTACCAGCTAATGAGCAGTCTGTACCAATTCTGCATGAAGGTGCTCGTCGGTTGCGACAGATGGTAGACAGCTTCCAGCTGCTAATACTGGCGCAGAATAAAAAACTTCAAAAAGTATCGTCTTATCAAGCAACTGTTGGTCTTAAGGACGTTCTGACAGAATGCTTAGATGAGTTGGCGGCTGAGATCGAAGCAAAACAGCTCAAAGTTCTTATGCCTGAACTTGGTCGTGAAGTTGTTCGTGGTAGTGAAAAATTGGCACGTCAGGTAATAGGTAGCGTACTTGCTAACGCTGTTGATTTTAGCCCCAAGAAGGGCAAGTTAGAAATAGATTTTGTCGCCCTACATGACAAAACCAGGCTGACAATTACCGATCATGGGCCTGGTGTCAGCAAGGAACAACAGGCGCACATGTTCCAGCTGTTTACCAAAGCTGACGGCCAGGATGCCCTGCAGTTAGATCACGGTGGTCTAGGGGTGGACCTGTATCTCGACCGAGAGATTATGGACTACTTGGGCGGGACTATCTCGATCGATACCGGAGACCATGGTACTTCTGTAACAATCACGTGGCCTGAGCCCAATGCCCACCATAGTGACGTGGTTAGTCCTGCTTCAGCGGAAGCCTATCTTGTTTAATTTTTCATAACTTACATCTGAGGCCATGGTCTGATACCATAAAAGTAGGAAAATTTATGCTACAACTACTGTTTATTTTGGTGCTAGCTGCGTTGACACTGTTAGCTATTAGCTTACAAAAGACCTACCAGAGCTTACCAGTCAAGGAGCTAAAACGTCGGGCCGCCAAAGGTGACGAGTTAGCAAAGTTGCTCCACAGGGCTGTAGCTTATGGGATTAGTCTTCAGGTGTTGCTGTGGCTAATAATCGGTTTGAGCGCAGCCGGTTTCTCGGCTGTGTTGTCTCATACTGTTCCCAGCTGGTTAGCTTTTATCGGAATGCTAGCACTGCTGTGGGTGGGGTTTGCTTGGCTGCCCAGCACACGCGTTACGAACACGGGGCAGTGGTTGGCCAAAACGCTTACTCCGGCGATTGAGTGGTTGCTTACGCACCTTCACCCTTTGCTGGTGCGAGTCGGCCAATTCTTAAGAACAAATGGCCGGGTTACCGTACATACTGGTTTGTATCAAAAAGAAGATCTCATCGAACTACTTGATCGGCAAAACGGCCAATTGGATAATCGGATTACTATCAACGAGCTGAACTTCGCTCGCCACGCCCTGCTATTCGAAGAAAAGGTAGTTCGCGACATCATGACACCACGACGGGTAGTAAAGATGGTGAAAGTGGGTGAATCGGTTGGTCCTGTCCTAATGGACGAGCTGCACAAGAGTGGTTTCTCGCGCTTTCCGGTATTCGACGGTAAGCAAGATAATATTGTAGGCACATTGTACTTACGCACGTTGGTCGAGAAAAAGGCTACTGGCAAGGTGAAAGACCTCATGAGTAAAAAGGTTTATTACGTCAACGAAGAACAACATTTGGGACATGTCCTCAACGCCTTTTTACGTACCAAGCACCATTTGTTTATTGTGGTTAATGAGTTCGAAGAGATCAGCGGAGTTATTACGATCGAAGATGTCATTGAGCAGTTGATTGGTCGTAAGATTGTCGATGAATTTGATAAGTATGATGATCTTCGTGAAGTCGCAGCATTGGCTGCCAAGAAAGACAAACAGTCGCACGAACATCCAGCCTATGAAGAGCCACAATCACCGACCTCTGAAAAACCAACTAAAAAGTGATATAATCAGCGTCATGATTGATTGGTTGGATAATCGCAATAGAAATGCACGGGTCGGCGCAAGCTCGAACCTGGTGCGTGCCCGCGCGTAGCCGACCCTCCTCAAAGCCAGTTACATCAGTTAAACTAGGAAACATATGAGAACATTAGCAAAAGACGTGGCCAAGCATATTGATAAAGAGGTCACGGTACAAGGGTGGTTACACAAAAAGCGCTTACTCGGTGGCCTTAACTTCATTAACATTCGTGACCGAAGTGGATTGGTACAAGTGTTGGTGGAGAAGGGCGAAGAAGTCGAGAAACTGCGCGGCATGCAGATTGGTACGGTCCTGGAAGTTACCGGCACTGGTTATAAAGATGAGCGAGCACCTGGGGGCGCTGAGATTCATGATCCAGAGCTTAAGATTTTGGTTCCAGTAACCGATGAACCACCTATCGAAATCGACAAACCGTTGAGCCATAAAAGCGAGCATTTGGACACCCTACTAGATAACCGTGTCTTAGGCCTCAGGAACTTGCAAGAAAAAGCTGTTTTCGAAATTCAGGCTACAGTGTGCCGGGCGATTCGAGAATATTGTTACCAGCATGAATTTACTGAAATTCACACCCCAAAGTTGCTGGCAGAGCCTACCGAAGGTGGCGCCGAAGTCTTCCAGATGGATTACTTTGGCAAAGTAGCTACCCTAGCGCAAAGCCCTCAGTTTTATAAGCAGATGATGGTTGGCGTGTTTGAGCGAGTGTTCGAGATCGCACCGGTATATCGTGCAGAGCCTAGTGCGACAACACGGCATATGACCGAATACACATCGATCGACGGGGAAATGGGCTTCATAACACTGCAAGACCTTCAGGATTTTCTGTCAGGACTGCTCAACTTTGTAAGTGATGAAGTCTGGGCTAAGCACGAGACGGAGTTGAAGCGATGGAACGCTACTAAACCAACATTGCCCAAAGAAATTCCGGTTATCAGCATGGCTGAAATTCACGAGAAATATAGCAAAGCTACCGGCGAGAACTCCGTTGGCGAGAAAGATCTGCGCCCTGACGAAGAGCGTTGGATATGTGAATACGCCAAGAAGAATCTGGACTCGGAAGCGGTGTTCGTAAGTGAATGGCCAGCGAGCGAAATGAAGTTTTACCATAAGGCTAACCAACAAAATAGCGAGATTGCAGACCGGATTGATCTATTATTCCGTGGCGTAGAAATCACTACTGGCAGTATGCGCGAGAATGAGCATGAGGTAGTGGTGCGTCAGCTCAAAGAACTAGCCAAAGGTGACCCGGAAGACCCAGGCTTTGCACCGCTGCTGACTGCAATGAAATATGGTATGCCGCCACATGGTGGCTTTGGAATGGGTCTTGAGCGCGTTGTCCAGAAGCTGATTGGCTTCAACAACATTAAAGAGGCCACGCTGTTCCCACGCGATATTAACCGCCTCGCTCCCTAGCCCTTGTTTCTCTTAATGGTCGAGGCTAGTCTTGACCAGGTTGTGGCCCAGTATGGCGTACCATGCTGGCAACTTTACTCCCGAAAAACTTAAGATGCGGGTGTTGCTCATGAATTTGTTCACAGAATTTAACGATATCTTCCACACGACCAGGTTTTGCCGCTCGTGTTAGGCCTAGCGCGCCCAACTCTTCAATAAGCAGTGTGCTGACAGTAATATCTCCCTCACCGCGTACCATTTGGTCCAGCTGAAGTGCTTTTCGAACCGCTAGACCAAGAAAGAAGGTATGAGCATCTTCCGGACCTGCTGGACGTGGGTGATCGCCAAGTTCGGTGGTAAAGTCCACTCCATTGCTTCGAAATAGGGCGGTTAAATATGCAGCACGTGCCGGCAAGTTGGTTCGATTACGCAAATATTGTTTCTGAGCGGCTTCTTCGTCAGTGTTGCCGAGTGCAATGGTTTGCTTGATGCGCGCTTCGGTTATTCGTACTATTCGTGATTTAGCGTCGGTTACGGCTGCATCGGTAACATGCAGAGGTAGGCGTCCGTCTAAGGGCATGACTGCTTCGCTGAGCGTGAAGTCAACACTAGCGAATACGTCCTCAATACTTGCATACCTGCGTGGTTGGTTATATTCAGCATCATCTGGTGATAGTTGCTGCGACAGTTGAGTCAAAAGCTCCTCAGGGGCAGAGCTACCATAAGCACAAATATCTATGTCGCGTACTGGCATCTGCAGCCCATGAGTTGCTTCTAAGAGTGCTGATCGTGCAGCTCCTCCATATATTACAATTCCGGGCTGCAGTGCGCCGACCAGTGCGACATCAAGTACAGCACTAACGCTGGCGGATGTTCGTGGGAATGTCTCAACAGTAAATTCTCTCAAAATCATTTTGCTACCATACACTGATTTTCAAATTGTTACAACTTAACGTACGTTACACAAGACTCGTTTTGCAGGAGTATGCTAGCTCCTGTACCATAAGAGCAATGGGCAAAAAACTAAAACGCAGCTTGTCGCTCCCGGTTGTTGCCTTGTATGGGCTTGGTAATATTCTTGGCGCAGGGATTTATGTGCTTGTCGGCAAGGTGGCTGGGCAGGCAGGCTACGGCATAACTTTGTCGTTTTTGGTAGCGATGTTTGTAGCGGGATTGACTGCTTTTTCGTACATGGAGCTGGCTGGTAGGTTTCCTGTCAGCGCGAGTGTTTCGGTATACCTGCACAAGGCATTCGGCAAGCGATGGCTCTCGGTACTGATTGGACTTGCTATGGTTGCCGGAGGTATTGCCTCAGCGGCTGCACTGGCACACGGTTTTGCAGGCTACTTAAATTCCTTTGTTACGGTACCGATTTGGGTAGCAAGCACCGGCTTGCTTGTGGCAATCGGGCTACTAGCGATTAAGGGGATAGGTGAGTCGGCCAAGGTTGCCGGGCTGTTCACGCTCTTAGAAGTTACAGGGCTCCTGTTGATTATTATCGCTGGACGAAGTGAAGTGGCTAGCATAACGCTTGGCGATGTGATGAGGGTAGACCCAGTATTTGGGCTAGGCGGAGTCGTGGCTGGAGCTTTTCTGGCATTCTATGCGTTCATCGGGTTCGAAGACATGGTGAATGTTGCCGAGGAGGCAAAGAACCCACGTAAAACTATGCCGCTCGCAATCCTCTTCTCGTTAGTTGCCTCAACGATTCTTTACTTGTTGGTAGTCTTGGTGGCAATTAAGGTTGTGCCACCCAGCCAACTTGCCGAAAGCAATGCACCCCTCAGCTTAGTGTACGAACGAAGCGGCGCAAGTCATGCGACGCTTATGTCTATTATTGGGATGACTGCCGCAGTAAACGGTGTGGTCGTACAGGTGATAATGGGCTCTCGAATTTTATACGGTTTGGCCAAGCAAGGCTGGCTCAAGGCTGATCTCGCAGAAGTTAGCGGCAAGACAAAAACACCTATTACTGCCACTGTGTTGGTGGTGGGTCTGATGATCGCTGCTACGATTGTCTTGCCTCTTGTTTCTCTAGCCAAAACAACGAGCCTGTTGATTCTCAGTATTTTTACTCTGGTTAATGCGGCTTTGTATAAGATTAAGCGACATCACAAAAAGCACGATGGCTACATTAGCGTACCGCTCGCAATACCGGCGCTAGGAGCAATTTCTTCGACTAGCCTCATCATCTACCAGATCGTACACTAACAGGGCTTATTCATTTAGCGGAGGTGTCCGACAAAAACTTCTACAAAACCATACAGTTTTTTACCGAGGGTTTGCGACGAACAATCTACAGCTGGCCGCAGCTTGAAGACGTCACGGTCAAAGCAATCGATAAGACTCACGGTACCGATGGCATACTGCTCTTGACGTTTCGACTGAGATGATCGCTCAAATTCAGCCCAATCTGGCACCGGCGGCATGTCAACAAGGACTCTAGGTACCACAACTAGTCCATGGTTTTCGTAGTCAACGTAGCGGTTATCGTGTGGGAAGACAGCATGAGCGGTCAGTCGAGAAAAGGCAGTCTGAGCGTGTCGTATGGTCTGCTGTGCGTGAAACTCGCCAAATTCCATGAAATGTTCGCGACCGAGGTAGTCGGGTGGCAGGTCCCACGGCAAAGGTTTAAAGCCGCGTTTCATTTGTACCAGGCCTCCGAAAATCGTGGCCCATCCACTTCCCGGACGGCATGGGGATAGGCATGGATAAAAATCGCCAAGTCGCCTATACGCTCATAAGTCTTGAGGTGATGAATATTGGGGTCCTTTTCAGAATAGCCCCGCAGTTCAGTTGTAATAGCGAATGATGGCAGGCTAAAATCAAAGTCACGACGAAACTTTTCGTCTGTAGTCCATCCGACAGATGGTGCATCTTTCGAGAGCTCATGTGAGCCTTGGTACTGAATCAGCTCAGCCTTGCCGTAAAAGGTGTGGTGGAGGGTAACTGGTGAATCGCCAGCGCGCACATTCGTGTAATCCCAGTGAACGGGTCTGTCGCTGACAAAGCTCTGGGGGATTACATGCTCTTCGCCCCATTGAGCCTCGACAACCCTGACAATTTCCTGAGCAGTGATGTTTCTAACAACGTGTACGCCAAAGGGTTCGCCGGCGTGCAAAGCTCGGCTGGCTTCGATGATGCAATCGCTTATCTGATCACAGTCTATTTCGATGGCCGGCTGAGTTGGAATAACCACCTTGCCATCAATTAGGGCATCTGGAGATGCTAGTGTTTCGGGCATGCGGTAAGCGGGTAATGTTGAACGATTAGACATAAAGATTCAATATTTTACAATAAAAAATATAATAAGTAAATATAAGCGTTACAGTATGCTTACTGGTGAATTCGCTGCATATGTAGCCCCATGAGAATGGCTCGGGCTTCCACAAGATCGGGTTGAGCTTCTTCAAGTGCGGCGGCTACATTATCCGGATTATCAAAGCGGTTGCCATAGTAACCACGATGAGCAGTAATTGCTTCGTAGATATCAGCTAGTGCCAACAGCGATGTCAATCGAGAAACAGTGTGGCTTAAACCGAGGGGGTGCGCTAACAGCCCCTCTTCAATCAACTTTTTCTGATCGGCTAAAGTTGGGTAAGTCCGCCCGGCATGATTAAAGCAGTGGTGCCCTAAAACAAGCTGTGGCATGGTTTGTGACAAGATACGATGTGGCTCATCGCGAAACAGATTCCGGATAATGCGGAAGCCAATTTCTGGGTGCAAGTCAGTGGCCACAAAACGCCGATCGTACATTGATTGATCGATCTCATTGCTCTCGGCATGTGGACCGTCGGTGGCTTGGATAATCGAGTGGTCGATTCCTACCTTGCCCAGGTCGTGCAGTAATCCGGCATAGGTCACAACGCGAGTTTCTAAAATGGTATGCCCCATGGTGTCCGCCAAAAAGGCGCCCACCACGCCAACTCGAGCCATATGGCAGAAGGTAGCAGGGTCAAAGGCCTGCACTTGCCGGGAGCCTTCGGCAATGCGCCAATCCAGAAATGCGCTGGCCACTAAACTTCGGGCTTCTTCGGTGCCTGGTAGGTCACCAGCCACGGCATCGATGGCGGCACGATGTCCAGCAAGAGACCGTTGTGCGAGTAAGTCCGGAACTGGAGCAGGGGGTTGATCTAGAACTTCGAGGCGGTGGAGGGCACCTTCCAGGATGAGGTTGTGATTGTTTTCAAAATTATCCTCTCTTTGTGTTAGGCCTTGTGGAGCTGATTGTAACATATGTCAGAAAATGCGAGCAGTTCAGACGGACATTAAATAATGAATGTATCATACCGAACGAAAATCTATAGGTAAAATGGTTACGCAACGAGTGGCATAGGATACAATGGTTAGGCAGTGTGTCTACTAGTTCAGGCCTGCACACCAGACTATGAAGCAATCCGTTCCTATAATAAGCATCATTCTCATCGTATTGGCAGCTTTGCTGCTGGCATGGCTAATTGTCTTTATGATTGCTGACTATTTTCGTCACCGTGCCCCACTCAAGCAGGCCGACCCTGAGGTTCGGTATAGCTTCGGGCATCATCTAAAAGTTGTCACTATCCCGTTAATCAAATATCGTATTGGTTTCAAAATCGAGAAGGTGGTTGGCTCGGACAAAGTTCGACGTTTTTAGATAAGATAAGTTGAGTTCGGCACAAGGAGGTACAATAACAGTATGAAGATAGCGATATTAGGTACAGGTGCGGTCGGTGTTACGCTAGCGAACGGCTTACAATCGCTAGGCGAAGAGGTGGTCATCGGCAGTCGTGAACCCAAAGAAATCGAAGGTTGGAACGGCCAAGTTGTTACTTTTCAGGAAGCGGCTGCGACTGGTGAACTGGTAATTTTGGCCGTCAAAGGTACAGCGGCTGAAGCGTTGGTTGAAAACATTAAGCAAGAACTGGCCGGCAAAGTGGTTATTGATACGACCAACCCGATTGCTGCTGAGCCCCCCAAAGATGGCGTGTTGCAGTTTTTTACCAGCATGAATACGTCCTTAATGGAGCTGCTGCAGGCCGCAGCTCCGGAGGCAAAGTTTGTCAAAGCCTTTAACAGTGTCGGCGCCGGTTTAATGGTTCAGCCAAAACTTCCTTCTATGCCAACCATGTTTATATGCGGTAATGACGAGGCTGCGAAGAAAACTACTCAGCAGTTGGCTGAAAAGCTCGGCTGGGAGGTAGAAGATATGGGTACTGTAACGGCTGCACGTGCACTCGAACCACTGTGCATGCTGTGGTGTATCCCCGGGATGCGCAGTAACGACTGGAGCCATGCATTTAAAATGCTCCGCTAAGCAGACGAAAGGCTTGAAGATGGTTGGCCTAGTGATTGGTGGCATACTATTGCTAGAAATTATCGCGTTGTTGTGGCTGAAGCTGACGGTGACTACGTATCATAATTTTTGGGTAGAAAAGGCCAAACAGCCAGGCGAGTTTACCTATATTGCGCTGGGCGATTCGGCAGCGCAGGGCATTGGAGCAACAAGCCCGATGCGTGGCTATGTGGGGCTGATTACGAAACAGCTTGAAACCAAGACCGGCAAGAAAGTTAAGGTGATAAATTTGAGTGAAACCGGCGCGACAGTACAAGATTGTCTACGCAACCAAATACCGCTCATTAAAGGTGTGAAGGCGGATTTGGTAACCATAGAAATTGGTGCTAATGATGTCAAAGCCAAGGATCCAAAAGTCTTTGAGCGGGATATGCGACAACTGATGGCTCAACTACCGGCGGGTACTTTTATCAGCAACATGCCGTTGTTTAACAGCCGTCCTTCCAGCACAGCCCCGGCAAGAGAGTCCAGTCGTATTGTCGAACGATTGGTGCAGTTAGACGGTGGTCTGCACTTTGTTGATTTGCAAAAACAAACCACTAATCATCAAAGCATTTTTGGTTTTGCGCCGGATCTGTTTCATCCCAACAACTCAAGCTACAAGAACTGGTATCAGGCATTCTGGAACGAAATCGAGCCCACTCTTAAGCACTAGGCTCGTGAAGGGCTAGCCTTTGCTCATATATGTGCTGTCGAACGTCAAAGGCGCTTACCCCCGATAGAACAGTGCTAGTTACCATCCCGCCCACCACAAGTGGTCGGACTAATTGAGACACACCAGGGTGCACTTCAGGACTAGCTAGCGGCGATACGGAAACTGTCTGGGTGATGCCCAGAATGAATTGTTTCCATTTGCCTAGGGAGCGTGATTTGGCTTCGAGACCATCCTGGCGTGCTGCTTCGCGAACACCTTCCAGGTATTGGTCGCGTTGTTCCATCAGGAAATTGCAGGCCAGAAAGAACGACCCATATATAAAGTGACCATTGCCGATTTCGCGTTCGCCAACAGCAGTGTGTAGTTTGCGGTTCACCTCGTGGTCGGTTTCGTGATCTTTCTTGGCGCCTTCGGGGGTGGTCGGTTCTCCCAACAGCCGAGCTGCCGTCCGGGCCCACACACCATCCACCTTATCTAGCACATGAAATGTACCTACAACATTAGCCAAACCCCATGAATGGTAGTTTGGAGTAGCGGTTATCTCACGGTGAATAAGCTCGACGCCATCCTTCCGTAGGTCGCAGGCAGCATCGGCCCACCGCCGTAAACGAGCGGCTCTTTGGGCGGTTGACTCCTGAAGAGAACGGCGCAACATTTATGTATTTTTAACATAAAATCGAGAGTTATTCAATATATACTCTAACGAATATTGGGGGCTACTTACCATTCTTGCAGCATACTTTTGTACCGAATCGGTTAGTTTCTCGCTATACTGGCACTATGAAGCAGATAATAATTGATGTTCGCGAACCAGAGGAATATGAAAGCGGTCATGTTGTCGGTGCACTCAATATAACCCCTGATCAGCTGATAGCTGGAGCAACCATGCTGAGCGGTTTTCCAAAAGACACCCCTTTGGTGATTTATTGTCGAACGGGGAGTCGTAGCAGCGTAGCGATGAATATACTGCAACAACTTGGCTATACTAATCTGACCAATGGCATCAACCAGCAGCAGGTAGAAGCGCATCTAACAGACCGCAAAGACCAATAAGTGGCAACTCAATCATTCGTTGATAGAATCTGGAAAGACAAAAACGGCAAGCCGGCCATCGTACAGTTTCCGAATGTGCCGCTGTGGGTATGGTTCGCTGCATCAGTTGTTCGAAGGCTGTTAGCCCAAGGTACAGGGCAAGATATGTTTGGTGCGCTAGCAACCGTTGCTCTGATCACTTGGGCGCTGCTCGAGTTGTTCAAGGGTGATAGCTATATCCGCCGCGTGCTGGGTGCAATTGTTTTATCGGGGATTATTGTTAGCTATCTTAGGTAGGGTAAAGTAGGTTATCGCTTATGCATGAACGGACGAGTGATTTTTTCAACATCTACATGCCACTTGTCCACAGTTATGGCAGTGGCAATAAATGTGGCCGTCAGAAGGCCGATTGCGAGTTTTATAGCCAGCTCAGGCGTTGGGTCGAGCCATGAGAAAACTAGCCACAATGGGCCTACAAAAGCTATAAAGGCTACCAGCGACACGGCATAACTTTTAGCGCGTGTATTAATGTTGAGTGGCAATTCTTTGTAGGCTTTTTTGTTCATATACGCCGTCAGTCGTTTTAGCTTTTCCCGCATATTTTTGACTTCAAAAACATTATGTAATAGTTCGTTTGTTGCCAGGGCGAGCAGCAAATTGGTGAGATTATGATTCATGATCCCAGCTTACCATAACTACATGCGAACAGCGTTCTGAAAGAGGTTACGCGTTTAACAAGATAATTGCGGAATAGACAACAACAGCTTAATAAACCTTGCGCTTATGCACACCTATGTTTAAATGAGGTTATGAGAAAAGCAACTGCATGGTTGCTTATCGGACTGCTGGTGGGCCAGCTCGGTATGCTAGCCACACCCACCAAAGCGTTCGCAGATACAAACTTAGTAGTTAACCCGTCGTTAGAGATTGGTAATTCCGCCGGTACAGCACCGCTGAATTGGCAAACAGATCAATGGGGCACCAACACAGCGGTCTTGAGCTATGCAACCGACGGCTATAACTCGCCTCACAGTGTCAAGGTGACCATGAGTAACTATACGAGTGGTGATGCCAAGTGGTATTTCGACCCAGTAGCGGTTTCGGCCAGCACCAACTATACCTTTACGGAGTACTATAAGGCGTCAGTCACAACCCACCTGGTTGCCATGAGCTTCGATGCGAACAACAAGGAGAGATACTATGACATCGATGTCGCAGTGCCGGCATCAGCAGATTGGAAGCCGTATAGCGTTAGCTTTAAGACATTAGCCTCTACCAAAAAAGTAACCATCCTACATTTGATTGAGAAAAACGGCTGGTTACAAACTGACAATCTCAGCGTAGTGGCATCTGATGCTACGCCGACTCCCACACCAACCCCAACTCCATCGAGCTGGACCGACGCCGGTGTGCCTAATGGCTCAGTCGAGACTGCACAAAGCACGTCCCAGCCAACTCAGTGGAGCACGAGCAGTTGGGGGGCCAACAGCCCAACGTACCAGTATATTAACGAGGGGCACACGGGTGGCAAGAGCGTCAAGGTGACCATGGGCAGCTATACGGACGGTGACGCAAAGTGGATGTTTGACCCGATCGCTCTGCCGGCAGGCAAGGACTATCGTTTTACAGGGTGGTATAAAACCAACACGATTCCGCACGTGGTGGTGAACTACGTAAAATCAGATGGCAGCGAAGATTTCTTTGGTATGCCTGACCCAGAGCCGGCAACAGGGGCAGATACTACTTGGCAGAAGTACTCTGACACCTTTAGTGTACCGGCAGGGACCAAGGCGGTCAGTGTTTTCTTCTTTCTATCGAACTCTGGCTGGGTGCAGAGCGATGACTACACCATAATTCCCTATACCTATACCGGCTTCAATCGTGGGGTAGTGACCTTAACCTTTGATGACGGCTTTGAAGAAAATATTACCAATGCTCTGCCGGTTCTGAATAAGTATGGCTTCAAGAGTACACAGTGCTACGCTACGCAATATATCGAAGGTTTGGCTGACCAAATAGCCAACGTCAAGAAGTTTGCTAGCTCAGGTCATGAGATTTGTGCTCATAGTGTTACACACCCATGGTTTACGCAGCTCTCAACAACCCAGATGGACTATGAACTACAGCATTCCCGCGACTTTCTGCAGAGCATAACTGGCAAGTCGGTCACAGACTTTGCCTCACCATACGGCGATTACAACGCGACAGTTAATAATGAAATCAAGAAGTACTTTGCTTCGCACCGCACAACTGACGAAGGTTACAACTCCAAAGATAACTATAACCCCTACCGCTTACGGGTGCAGAATATGACCCCAACAACAACACTCAGTCAGTTTAAATCGTGGGTGAATAAAGCTAAAGCTGATAAAACCTGGCTGATTCTGGTCTATCACAAGGTAGACACCATGGACCTCGATGCATTTGACACTAAAACAGGCGATTTTAAGAACCAGATGTCATGGTTGAGTACGGCTGGCATAACTGTTAAAACCTGGCAGGACGCACGTGCAGAGATAGTACCGCAATTGTAGCGCTTACTATTGCTAAAGTTTCTATTTTCTTTTGCAGAATGTGCGGGTACTATAGTAAGCCATGGCTGAACCGCATGAATTTGACTCATTTGCTGCCACTCCTCCTCCGTCGTTGGTGGAGTATTGGCGGTCAAGCCCATTCCTAGTTTCCGCCCAAGGCTGGGAAGTGCTGTCAGCCAGTACGTCATGGCGCTTTCTGACTGTACATACTATTTCAGAATACTTGGGACAGACTACTACTACGATGACAACTGCGCAGGATGCCTTCGGGTTTGGTGTAGGCGTGGCCTACTCTTACGGCGAGGTCTTTGATCGTCAACACGACACACACGCCAACATTGGCCAAGCCCTTAAACGAATGCCAGCCAAAATCTATGCAGATACGATAGCAACGCAACTGCATTACTATATGAAGCTTGTGCATGAAGCAAGTGCAAGCAACGGTTGTGAAAGCCTTGAAATCGAAGCGCCACACCTAGTCAATGTTTTTGAACACGATACGCTACGGGAACTTGGGTTTGATGAAGAAGACAATCTGTTTCTTGCCCGTGTGTACAGAGTTGGCGCCGCTGCTGGTCATGCGTTAGTTCGTGATGCACTCAAAATAGCCGCCAGCCATCAACAACCAAAAAGCGATTTAGAGCGTGTGGTGGCCGATTTTGGTGGTGAAGAGGCAGCTGGATCACTCCTCGTTGAACAGATTATTTCGCATTTACTCGAATAGTAAAATTACCTATACTGGGTCTATCTAACTGGAGGTTCGCAAATGAACAAAATTATCACATTAATTGTGCTCGCAGTTATCGTTGTTGGGGGTGGAACGGCGATAATTCTAACCAACAAAGACAGCAAAGATAGTATGAACAGCTCTCGAGCAAATTCAAGCAAAACACAAACTGGCCAGGGTAATGACTTTAGTGCGTTGCCGACTGCAGACCTATCCTTTGTGGCCACTTTGACTTCTACTGCGAATGGGAAAACTGTTAAAACTGTCATGGAGTCGGATGCCAAAACAGGGGCTGTACGCTATGCTTCAGATACTATGACTATGATATACACTAAAGACGCGTATTATATTTGCCAAACAGCAGAGAACTGTTTTAAGTACAAGTTGGGCCAGGGCAGTGGAGCCTCATTTAACCCTAAAGACTACCAGTATGATAGTTCTAAAATAGATTCATATAGAAACAGTTCGACAAAGCTTGGTACAGAGAGCTGCCCAGCGGGAACCTGCGTAGTTTGGCAAGTAACCAATGGGGGTTATGTATCAAAGATCTATGTAGATAGCAAAACAAAGAGAGTTAGCAAGGTGACAAGTTCTCAAGGTGAAACTTCTACAACGATCATATATGACTATAAGGATGTTTCGGTCCAGGTGCCAACAAACGCGAAAGATATATCCAGCTTTACCGCTCCTGGGCAGTAGCTAAGATTTTGTATCTTGACGTAAGCTGGTACAATAACCACTAGCAAGTTAAAAAGGAATAATCCAAATGGTCCCAATCATACTCGTTGTTTTACTACTCGCCGGCGCAGGCTTTGCTGTAATGAAGTTACGTACGCCTAAAGCCCCGAATGCAAGCGGTTCGGCTACCACGGGCACCGCGCCTGCACCCAGTGCGGGTCCGGATCAGCCAATGGCAACGCCACCAGCACCACAGGCTCCTGCTGCTCCTGCAGCACCAACAACGCCACCAGCACCCGCACCTCAAGACCAAACCCCACCGACACCTCCAGCAGCTCCGCCTGCTGCTTAGTTCGAAGAATTTCTCCAGCTAAGTCTGCTAGACTAAACATATGCAGAATGAACCAAGTCGGGCAACCGCATCGGACGAGTCTGATGCGCGCGTTAAAGAAGTCATGGGGCCTTCGATAGCAGAGTCGAAGCCAGTCAGCGTGCCTAACGAGTCTGCCGTAGATTTGCCGGAAACAGGTGCTGTTATCCAACCGAAACAAAGTAAGTCTGCGAATGGATTACCCGAATCAGCTGACGTGTCACCAACTGACACTGAGGTGCAAGAGGCGTTTAAAGAACCGATCGGCTGGAGCGAAAAGATCAAACACGCCTGGCGTCACTACTGGCGTATACCGCACATTAAGCTTTATACTTTTGGCGGATTAGCGATTCTCGTAATAGCAATCGGCCTTATCCCATTCAGCCGCTATTTTGTGCTCAATCTGTTTGGTGTTCGTTGTAGTACGTCGATTGCGCTGTATGACGAAACCACCCGTCAGCCTTTAAAAAACGTGACGGTTAGTATACGTGGGGTGAGCCAGACGACAGGTACCGACGGAAAAGTTAAGTTAGAACATCTCAAACTTGGCCGTGCAAAGATGAAGATCAACCGTCGCGCCTTCGCAGAAGTTACTAAAACGCTGACGTTGGGCTGGGGCAGCAACCCACAAGGTAATTTAGAACTCAAGCCTACAGGCGATCAGTACACCTTCCAGGTAAATGACCTTTTGTCTGATAAGGCAATCGAAGGAGCAGAAGCAACTAGTGGAGACCTGGCGGCTATCTCTGACAAGTCAGGCAAGATTTTGCTCACCGTTGATGCTGGGCAGGGTGATAATTTGCAGGTTTCTATCTCGGCAACCGGCTATAGGTCAGAACAGCTAAAACTTAACAACTCTACAACCGCTGCAAGCACAGCGGTCAAACTGACCTCATCACGCAAACAACCGTTTGTTACTAAACAGTCTGGTAGGTATGATCTCTATAAAATAGATGTTGATGGCAAGAATGAGCAGTTAGTGTTGGCTGGAACGGGTAACGAGCAGCCTGGCATTGGGCTGGTATCGCATGCCACCGAGGAAGTGCTGGCAATGGTGTCAACACGCGACAATGTTCGCAATCAGGATGGTTTCTTGCTCAGCACGCTGACCTTCGTTGACCTAACCGATAATAGTACGCGGATGCTCGCGCACTCTGAACGATTTCAGATTGTTGGCTGGGTTGGAAGCAAGCTAGTCTACGTCCAGATTACCCAAGGTGCCAGTGCGGCTAATGCTTCGCGCCAAAAGCTGCTCTCCTACGATTATCGAACGCAAAAGACAGAGCAGTTAGTCAGTAGCAACTCCTTTAACGACGTGCTGTTAATCGGTCGCGATATTTACTACGCGCCATCAAATGCCTATACACCTGAGGTTTCTAACGCTATGTACAGAATTTCAGCGGACGGTAGCAATAAGCAAACGGTACTTGATAAAGAGGTATGGAACCTGTTTCGCAGCGACTACAGTACGCTCGAGCTGTCGGTCCAACAGGAATGGTATCAATACAAGCTAGGCAGCACGGATAAACCGAGCAAGCTAAAAGGTGCTCCCGGCGACCTAAACAATCGAATCTACGTCGATAGCCCTGATGGCAAACACAGCTTATGGGTAGATGAGCGAGATGGCAAAGGAACCTTGCTGCTGTATGACGTGGGTCAGAAAACAGAGAAGTCTATCAAGGTGCAGGCGGGGTTATCGGGGCCAGTTCGATGGCTGGATAATCACACGCTTATCTATCGCATTCACAGTTTGCAAGAAACTGCTGATTACGTCCTCAACATCGATGGCGGTGAAGCGAAGAAAATTCGCGACGTTACCCACACCGAAGGTTTTGGTCGTTGGTATTAC
>CAZHBD010000002.1:0-65705 GCA_964530555.1 uncultured Candidatus Saccharibacteria bacterium
ATCTTGGTGCTACGAACCGATAAACCAGAGGCTCAGATCGGTCTGTACAATGATGAGGAACAGCTGGATTATGTGACCTGGCAAGCCCACCGTGAATTGTCGGTCACCCTTCACAAAAAAATAAAAGAACTGCTTGATGCGCATCAAAAAGCGTGGTCCAACATCGAGGGCGTTGTTGTTTATCAGGGACCAGGCAGCTTTACCGGCTTACGAATCGGACTGAGTGTGGCTAACGCATTGGCAGCTAGCTACAGTCTCCCAATTGTCGGTATGTCCGGCATCAGGTGGTGTGAGGGGGGCATCCAACTTCTCTTGGCCGGCAAAACTCAATCGACCGTTATGCCAGAGTACGGTAACCCAGTACACATCACCCAACAGCGTAAATAGTTGTTTAAAAATCAACAACTATGTATTTCATGCTTGACAAAATAACATCTTAAGCATAAGCTTAAACCAAGTTCTTTAAACAACAAAAATGAAATATAAAAAAATAGCACTATTTGTGGTGGTTTTGGCGGTAAGCATCTTCTTGCGCGCTCCTAAAGCCCATGCGGCGACTATCAATGTGACGGCAAATGCGGTTGATACTAACAACGCCAGTGGTAACTGTTCATTGTACGAGGCGGTAGAATCAGCAGAAACCGATATGGCTGTTGATAACTGCACCTCTGGTTCGGGGAGCGATACAATCAACATTCCAGATGGAACCTACACCCTAACACAGAATATAGATATCAGCACGACCATAACACTTGATGGTACCTCGAGATTAGGAACTATTGTCGATGGGGATGGGCTTTATGGCATCAGTGCAACGAACGGCGGCACAAACCCAACGCTAACCATCAAAGACATAACAATGCAAAATGGCATAAAAGGATTGACGGCAGTTAATCAAGATATGTCTTTCGTTATCGACAATACCGCTTGGCACGACTTTAGCAATGCTAACGTAGGTGAGCCGGCTGGCATACAGGTAAGCGCCAACACTGATGGTAGCGAGTTTGGAAGTTTTACTTTTACCAATTCTGTCGTATACAACAACTCTGGAGATAAGGGAGCTGGTGTAGAAGCCCAATTGTTTGTAACTGCTACTATTACTGCGTGCGAGTTTTATGACAATACAACCACTGGCGTTGATCCGTACCCAGCCTTGAATATTAGGGCGCTTACAGCGAGCGTCTCTGATACGGACGTTCATGATAACGACGAGTTTGGCGCAACGGTTGTAGGCCATGATATTACCATCGATCATCTTGACGTGACTGATAATTCTCAGGGAGGCCTCGGTATAAATCCAATTTTAAATCCACCGGCGAGTATGTCGCTTAAGAATAGTTCAGTCACGGGCAATGCAGGCCAAATGGGGCTGTATATTAGCAGCGATACTGGAGGCTACGAGGTTGATATTAGTAATGTTACAGTATCTGACAATTCTGGCTTATTGTATCCGGCAATGACACTATTCTCTGACGAGAACGACCCGATTTCTGGCACGATTGCAAACGTCACGATAGCTGATAATGTTCGAAATGGCGATGTTGGTTTTACCGCCCCTGGTGCAATGATGTTTATGTCACAAAGTCAGATTGACCCAACGGTTACTTTGCAGAATATGTTGATCTCAAATAACTTAAGCGGCGGTAACCAGCAGAATTGTGCACCTATTCCTGTACCAGTTATGTTCTGGCCAGACTCGCTGGGGAACAATCTTTCTGACGATGATACGTGTTCAGCGGTTTTTGACCAGCCTGGCACTGACTTGAATGACGTGAGTGCTGGTTTGGACCCCCTCACAGAAGTCAATAATACCTGGGTTCACCCCATTCAGGCATCGTCACCAGCTAATGATGGAGGGGCAACCGTTCTGGGCATTTCAAC
This sequence comes from uncultured Candidatus Saccharibacteria bacterium, assembly GCA_964530555.1. GTDB lineage: Bacteria > Patescibacteriota > Saccharimonadia > Saccharimonadales > AWTP1-31 > CAZHBD01. The sequence goes on from CAZHBD010000002.1 coordinate 1,882, forward strand.
CGACCAACGCGGAACAGCACGACCTCAAAACGGCGCCTTCGACATTGGTGCGTATGAAACCACGGAAGCACCAACAGGCGGTCAGCAGGGTGGAGGCTCAGGCAATGGTGGCTCGGGTGGTGGGAACAACGCAGCAAACACAACTACCCAGAACACAAAAGGTACACTTGGTGAAACCGGTCAAACAATCAAACCGGCACTAGCGCTCGTGCTGGCGGCTGCGTCACTCACTGCTATTGGAATGATGGCCCTACGCACCCGCTACCGCCGCTACTCCATTCGCTAGCCGCTGTAAAAAAATCTACGCTCTGCTAAAACTTGCTTGACAAAATAACACCTTAAGCATAAGCTTAAACCAAGTTCTTTAAACAACAAAAAAAGGAAAACAAAATGATCAAGAAGTTCTTGTCGGGTGTAAGTGCGCTCCTGCTAAGTATAAGTTCGTTGTTCGTGTTTGCGCCGATGACCGCGCACGCCGCAACGAAAACGTGGGACGGTGGAGGTAGTGATAATAATTTCAGCACAGCTGCAAACTGGGCTGGCGACTCGGCACCTTCAGATGGTGACAGCGTTGTGTTCCCAGCTTCTGCAGCGTCCACAGATTATAGTGAGAAAATAACTATTGATCAGAATATATCTTTGGCTGGCATATCGTTCACCGGAGACTCAGGCTCGGTGTGCAGTGGTGCATATAAGTACTATAGCTTTGATGGCTCAGCGATCCTTACGCTCAGCGGTGATATCGATTCTACCGCGGCAACCGGCAGTTGTTGGGGCAGTGTTGCTATTGGCTCGAATATTGCGCTAGCTGCTGATGTGACCGTTGCCCAGGGTGACCTCACTATCTACTTTGGCGACTTTGATAACCCAGGCAGAACACTGGCACTAGGAACACACAGCCTGACGGGCACAGCCAGCAGCGGTAGCGGCTACCTTTCTATCGACCTCAACATCACCGGAAGCGGTGCCATCGACAGTGACGCAGTTCTTAGCTTATCTGGTGATAACTCAGGCTATTCAGGCGCCTTAACTGCGGGGTACAACTACTCTGTTGGCAGCGCAACTGCGTTGGGAACGCATGATTTGACAGTTGGCGAAGGCACCCAACTCTTCATAAGCACTTCTTCTGACGCCACTATATCAAACAACATCAGCTTAGTCGGCAATCCTGCTTCGGGTGCAGCAAAAGTATCGTTTGGTGGTGGCAATGGCGGTTGTGGCGACAGTGCATTCACGTATACGCTAACAGGCACGTTTACGGTTGACAGAGATACTGAAGTAAGCGGTGCGTGTGGAAGCACCCTGGATATAAAGAACCCATCGCTTGGTGACCATAAAGTAACCCTAAAATCAGGATCCAATGCAACCCTAAAAGTTGGTGATACGGTCCTTGAAGCAACGTATGTAGATACGGTAGTAACCGACAGCCAACCCAGTCAATCTATATATGTCAGTGCGTATCAGCGTTATCTTATTAACGGCGTTCGTGGTGATGTGAGCGTCTACGAGAAGGGAATTTTAGGGGGTACAGGCACGGTTGGTACGATCAATATTCTGTCGGGTGGTATCCTTGCCCCAGGTCTGAGTCCGGGCTGTCTGACATCGGGGAACTTGACGATTGATGCTGGCATCTACCGCGCAGAGATAGGCGGAGCAACTGCATGCTCGGGTTACGACCAGATGAAGGTCACGGGGACGGTCACGCTGAACAACGATGCAGCGCTTGAAGTCAGTCAGTATAACTCGTACAAATCAAAAGCTGGCGAAAAATACGTAATCATTTCTAATGACGGAACAGACGCCGTGACAGGCAAGTTCAAGGATCTCGCAGAAGGCGCAACTTTCAAAGTAAACGGTTATGTGTACAAAATTTCCTATGTTGGTGGTGATGGTAATGATGTGGCACTCACCGTCGTTTCCGTGCCGGCTGCGCCAGATACTGGCTTTGACTTGTTGTTAAACAACCCTGCCGGGCTGCTAGCTACAACCCTGATAGCCGCAGGTGGTATCCTAATGATCTCTCGACGTTTGCAACCAAAAAAAGTACGCGCTCGAAGATAGTTCCTTTCAAAAAATAAACAAAATAAAACAAAATGGCAGCAGGTGAGATCAGTTTAGATAGTTCGTTGTTGAGTGGTCGGATGCGACAGTTCGACCGACATGAGTACGCGCGCCGACCTGTGCAGCGAGTTACTCCGCGTGGCATAAGTGATGTCTTTGTCGCGGCAACTGTCGTTAGTGCGGCACCAAAAGTTTTGTCGCCAATAAAGCAAAAGCCAACCAGCCCAGCGCGTCGCTTTCAATCAGCACCGCCTACCTCGTTGCGAAGTCCGCAGCCTTCTACAGTTCTTGCGCGTCAATACGCACCCAAGCCCGCTACACAAAGTAGTGCTCGCATCCCCAAACACCGGGTAAATAGCTCAACTCTCCTAACGGCAATGGCAGTACTGTTGGTGGTGGCTGGCTCGACAGTAGCATTTATAGGATGGCGCACTAATCACAAAGTTGCAGCCCAGGTGCGAGGGTTAGCGCAGCAAAATAACCATGCCGATGACGGTGTTCCGGACGAGGACAAACCGAGTGATGCTGCCTACGGGGCCTACTCTGTAGCACCAGACTTGCCCAAGTATGTTCGTATTCCAAAGCTTGGCACTGCCGCAATGGTTCAACGCCAGACTATTGATAAGAGTGGCGCTCTGAAGGCGCCGAACAATGTTCACGTTGCTGGCTGGTACGACGGTAGCTCTAAACCAGGAGAAGGCGGCGCAGTGCTGTTGGACGGGCATGTTGCTGGCCCGACCCAGCACGGCGTTTTCTACAACCTCAAGAACCTCGTGGCGGGGGATACAATAGAAGTCGAACGCGGCGATGGCAAAATCTTCACTTATAAAGTGGTCAAGGCCGTAAGCAGCAAACCTGAACAGCTGGATATGGCGTCAGCCCTCTTGCCGGTTGTAGTTGGCAAGCCTGGGCTCAATCTCATTACTTGCACGGGCAACGTGACAGGCATGCACTACGATCAGCGGCTGCTGGTCTATACCGTTCAGATATAGCGAAGCATTGTATTTTTTTATCGAAACCGGCTATTATTAGATTCAGGATTGCTGCAGTTTTGGGAGCAAAGATCCGATCTAATGACATTATTGAACAACCAGTGAACTCCCAACTAATGAAGTGATAGTGATTGTTGGGACGATCTGAGATAGGAGACACTTATGGACCCAATTACCATTGTATTGGCAGTGGTTGGTCTTGGCGTGGGTTTTGGCGCCAGTACCGTTGTAACCAAGCGCAAGTTAGGGAGCGCGCAAGACGCCGCCGATAAAGAGCTAAAGAAGGCGAAAAAAGAGTCAGAAAAACAGATTGCTGAAGCGCGCGAAGAAGCGCTGCGTTTGGCTGAATCAGCCCGCAAGGAAGAGCAGGCACGACGCAAAGAGCTCAAAGAAATTGAACAGCGTCTGCTAGACCGTGAAGAGGCCCTCGACAAAAAGCTCGATCAATTGGACAAGCGAAGTGAGTCGCTACGCAAAGGCGAGGACGAGGTTGAGGAACTCAAGAATGAGATCCGCGCGATTCGTACCAAGCAACAGGAGAAGCTCGAGAAAATCGCCAAGCTGACCAAACAAGATGCCGCCGATAAGCTGATGCAGATGACCGAGCGCGATATCAAGAACGATCTTACCGGCCTGGTAGCTAAGCTGCAAAACGAAGCCAAAGAACTGGCCGAAGAAAAAGCGGCAACCGTTATCGTTAGTGCCATGGAGCGCATGGCGAGCGAAGTGACCGCTGAGCGAACCGTGACTGCGGTTAAACTGGAAGACGAAGAAATGAAGGGCCGCATCATTGGTAAAGAAGGCCGGAACATCCAGGCGTTACAGCGTGCCACGGGTGTTGACATCATGGTTGATGACACGCCGGGCATGATCATCCTCAGCTCGTTTGACCCAGTTCGCCGCGAGGTAGCACGCCAGGCACTCGAGATGCTTATGAAAGACGGTCGTATTCATCCGGGTCGGATTGAAGAAGTCGTCGAGAAGGCTCAAAAGAACGTTCAGAAAGATGTTATGCATGCTGCCGAAGATGCCGCCCGCGAAGTTGGTGTGATTGGGATTCCCAAAGAAGTATTGCAGCTGCTTGGTGAGCTCAAATACCGCACCAGCTACGGCCAGAACGTCCTCAAGCATTCGACTGAGATGGCGCACATGGCTGGCATTATCGCCGAAGAGCTGGGTGCTGATGTACGTATCGCGAAGTACTCTGCCTTAGTGCACGACCTTGGGAAGGCCTTGACACACAAAATGGAAGGCAAGCATCACCACATTAGCGGCGAGATGCTCCGTAAGTACGGCGCCCCCGAAGAGGTTGCCGTGGCTGCCGAACAGCATCATGATGATGTTGAGGCAACCACTGTCGAAGCAGTGATCGTGCGAGTTGTCGATGCCATCAGCGCTGCTCGTCCTGGCGCCCGTAACATTAGTGCCGAAAACTTTGCCGAGCGTATGAAAGATCTGGAGAACGTGGCAAATAGTTTCCAGGGTATCGACAAAGCGTACGCTATTAGTGCTGGTCGCGAAGTGCGTGTCTTTGTGAAGCCCAATCAGATTGATGATCTCAGCGCTATTCGCCTAGCGCGCGACATTGCTAACAAGATCGAATCGAGCATGCAGTATCCAGGTACTATCAAGGTAAATGTCATCCGCGAAACTCGCGCCATCGAATTCGCAAAATAATGAGCACTCCCGCCGAAGCTACTCAGATCAAGGGCAAAGCCACGTTCATACAGCAGGCGACACAAGTACTACTGCCAACGCTTACCGCAATCGGATTTTTGCTAACGTCACTAAAAAAGCCGCAGTACGGTTTACTTGTTAACTTTGTGTCGCAGTTTTTCTGGTTCTACGCCTCGTGGAAAGCGTGGAAAGAAGCAAAACAGATCGGTGTCTTTATCACGACGGTAATCATATTTTTGATAGTCAGTTTTGGTGTAATAAACTACTGGATTTTGTAATGAGCACCGGAAAGCTACCGTTCAAGCAAAACTATCGCAAAGAGTTACTGATGACCGCTATCTTTCTGATTGTAATTGGTGTGGTTGTGGCATTCTTGGCGAAGCTGGTTGTAGGCGGAATCATCTTCTTGCTGGGGGTAGTGTTTGGTGCTGGTACGCAGTTAGGTCGCAACGACTCGCTCGAGTAAACCAGCGGCAATACGCTACAATAGAGACATGAAGCGACTTTGGCAACAGATAGCATTGGCTGCTGTTGGCGCGCTGGTGCTCAGTGCAGTCATTACGGCGTTGATTCTTGCGCTGCATCAGACAGATGATAAACTGATCGACAAAGCAATCAAAACCAAAAACCCTGCGCTATGCGAGAAAGTTAAACACGTAACAAAACTCGGAACCGATGCAAAAAGGATCACCATAACTGGTGAGCAGGCGGTGGCCGAGTGCAAAGCCTATGTAGAGTTTGGCGACCGCCCCTATAAACTGTAAAGGAGTAAGTGATGAAAATAACCAAACTAGTACATTCTTGCGTGCTCATTGAAGATGGCGACAAGGCGGTGCTCTTTAACCCGGGAGTTTACAGCTGGAATAGCGGCATAATTGAGGTGGCGAGTTTCCCTAAACTGGATGCGGTTGTCGTAACGCACAAGCACGCAGACCATTTAGGCGAAGATTTTGTGCGCGCTATTGTTGCCACCCAACCAGAGGTACAGTGGGTCGCGCCCGCTGATGCCCACGAGCAGCTCCATGGCTTGGGTGTCAAAAATGTTACCGATCAGAGCGTCGGAGATTTGCAGGTGACAACGGTCAATCACGCCAAAGTTGAGCCTTTTGGCATCCAAGTTCAGAACCTTATCGTGCATTGGAACGGCAAAGTAACTGATCCAGGCGACACGCACGACTTCCATGAGACGCATTCTTTGCTCATGCTGCCGATTCAAGCGCCGTGGGGTACGACTATTCGCGCCTTCGAGCTGGGACTAGAGCTTCAGCCCAAGTTTATACTGCCCATACACGACTGGATGTGGGTCGAGGACTGGCGTGAGCTGGTCTACGACGGATTGGAGCGGGTTTTTGGCCCGACATCAACTAAAGTGTTACGCCCAGTAAATGGCCAAGTCATGGAGATTGTTCTGTGAGTCAGCAGTCCAGCCAGATGGTTTTGGTAATTGCCAGTACGGCAATTGTGCAAGAGGGTAAGCTGCTACTTATTCAAGAAAGTCACCCGGACTTTTACAAAAAGTGGAACTTACCTGGTGGGCGTGTTGACAAGGGCGAGGACCTCAAAACGGCTGCCCAGCGAGAGACTCGCGAAGAGGCTGGCGTAGGTGTTACGGTGGATGATGAGCTGCTGCTTATGCACACTGCTAGTTCAGCCCCGGTGCTTCATGCCTTTGCGGCGCACATTACTGACGGCGAACCACACGTTGACGGCCAAGAGATTCTGGCTTTTCAGTGGGTTCCGCTGGCAGAAGTTATGCAGATGGATTTGCGCAACCCCGAATACGTCCAAGCAGTTCTGGATATTTTGGTAAAATAACCCCTGTACTCACCGAAGTAAAACGGGTATAATGGCGGAGTCTTTTATAAGACGAGGGAAAAGAGCAGCCGGACAAAATGTATCCCATTTTGCCCGCGCATGAGAAAAACCGCAGGTTTGTCTCAATTACCCCGGGGATTGGCGCAGTTGGCTAGCGCGCGCGGTTTGGGACCGCGAGGTCGGAGGTTCGAGTCCTCTATCCCCGACCATTTCGATTTATTTACGAAAGCAATATTTTTGTGACCGATTTTAAAGGCTGGATATCCCCGGGTGGTGGATTACCTATCAGTAGTGAGGGACTAGACCATCTGTTCGCGGAGGCTGTATTGGCTGCCGACACAGATGTTAGCTGGGCTGCGTATTTTGATGATATGCGTGCAGCTAAGGCAGAACTTGAATCATCGAGGCCACCTGAAGACGTGTCACGAACAGTTGAACTACAGGGCGGAATCATAATCCCCGTTATGAGTGCTGGAGTTCTTAGGCTGTTTGCACGTGATATTCGCAAAGAGCGACAGGCTTTTGAGCGTCAGTTTGGCATATAATGTTCAGCCCATCTTTGTTGGCATGGCTCAGGGGCCTAAACCACCTTACCAAACATTTCTTGGCAAGGTATAATGCCCCCTGTTACATCTAGTTATAGAGAAGAGCAGTCCTTAATCAAAATGGGGGCCCAAGTTGAGGGGATTCAACTTGGGGAAGAGGAGCCGGCTTGATTAGTTTGTAGTTTTTGCTGAGCAAACTCGTTTTTTCAGCAGAATGACAAACTAATCATTATACGGTGACGACGGGGTGTGGCGCAGTTGGCTAGCGCGCAGCGTTCGGGACGCTGAGGTCGGAGGTTCAAGTCCTCTCACCCCGACCAGAAACGATTTTACTTAAATCCACCATTAAATCATATGGTGGATTTAGTTTTATAACAGGGGCAGAGTCGTCCCTTACTCGTAGGTTCAACACCATCTCTTTGTACACTTCGTCCTCTTCCACTAAATCACGTGTTGTACGTAGTATTAACAGATACGATTGGACGAGTTCAACAAACTCTTTACGAGTTGGCAAATCTTGCTTTAGTTTTTCAAGCTCTGGTGTAAGCTCACTGCCTCTGTGACACTGCTCAGGCTTGCCCTCGCTACACATAATTGCAATGCGTTCACTGCTGGCTCTGCCAGTAATCTCGTCCAAGGTTTCACCATATTCGATGTTGCCACCAAGACCGCCGATATTCTTACCACGCCATTCATAGTAAATATCTGCATAAACAAGGTGCCGAGCAATTGCCGTGTGACTAAATTGTCGCCATCGACTTTGTGGCTTGCTACGGCAGTCTATGACGGTCTGTATTTGTACTGATTGTAAAAGCTCTAGAAAGGTATCAATGTTCACATTGCTATGACCGATAGTCCATATCGTGGCTGGTTTTTTGCCAATTCGAGCAACGGCTTGGTTCTTTTGCATTGTAATTTTACCCCTCTAGGTTCGGTTGGTTCTATGTATAATTATAGCTCACTACCTCTGTTAATTCAATTATTTTTCAATGATTATTTACACTCGTCAACACGTGTAATTTACCAAAATTACATTTCATTGTGCTTAACCCTGACAAACACTAGCAAAGTATGACAAAATAATGTTATGCCATTTTTACAATTCAAAGGTAAATCCTTCGTTCAGAATCATCACTTAGCAGTGCCGTACCATCAACTTGTACCACAGAAAGACAAGAGCCTCACTGATAATGTGAGTTTGCACGATAATCTCATTGTTCACGGCGACAACTTGCTAGCTCTAAAAGCACTACTGCCTACGTATGCTGGGAAAGTTAAATGTATCTATATTGACCCTCCATATAACACGGGTAATGAAGGCTGGGTATACAACGATAATGTGAAGAGCCCAATTATAAAAGAATGGATTGGACAAGTCGTTGGCAAAGAAACAGAAGACTTCACTCGTGATGATAAGTGGCTTTGTATGATGATGCCAAGACTGAAATTACTACGCGATTTGCTTGCAGATGAAGGAACCATTTTTGTCAGTGCCGATGACCACGAAATGCACAACCTGCGTGTTCTGATGGACGAGATATTCGGTCAAGAAAACCATCTGGCGACAATTATCTGGGAAAAGGGCGACTCTCCGAAAATGGATGTCGAGCACTACTCGTACAGGCACGACTATGTAATTAGCTATGCAAAAGACAAGGAAAGCGTAACTTTCAATCGTCTTGCATTAGATACCGATAATCTACCACAGCACTATGACAAAGTTGATGAAGACGGTAGGCAGTATTATCTAAAACCCTTGCGAGCTATGGGCGGTCAGGGTGAGACGCGTGAATCACGTCCAACGCTTTATTATGCACTTCAAGCACCAGACGGAACGGAAGTTTTCCCTAAACTACAAAATGGCAAAGATGGTGCGTGGCGATGGGGCAAAGACAGGGTCGAGACGGAAGCAAGCCGTATAGAGTGGAAAAATGGAAGAAACGGCTGGACGCCGTACTTTAGAATATATGCAGATAGCTCAAAGGGTATACCACCAGAGTCTATTTTTACGTTTGGAGATGTTGGCAGTAGTCGTACCGCAAAAGCGGCATTAAAGACTATTTTTAATACCGAGACGGTTTTTGACACGCCTAAGCCTGTTGGACTAATTAAGAAGCTGATAAACATTGCAACTAACGATGGTGATGTTGTTCTAGACTCATTTGCAGGTTCAGGAACAACTGCACAAGCTGTACTTGAAATAAACAAGCAGGAAAACGGCAATCGTAAGTTTATACTTGTTGAGCTAGAAGAATACGCAAACAGCATTACAGCAGAACGTATACGGCGAATTGCTAAAGGAGTGCCCACTTCAAAAAGTGAGCTAGTAAAGGAAGGTCTGGGCGGTTCATTTAGCTATTTTGACCTTGGAGAACCGATTGAAACAACAGGTATACTCAAAGGCGAAAAACTTCCAAGCTATTTAGAGCTCGCAAGGTACGTGTATTACACTGCAACGGGCGAAGAGTTTGACGAGAGCAAGCTCAACGAATCAGACTTTTATGTTGGTGCATCAAGCCATTACGATGTTTATATGCTTTACAAGCCAGATGTTGAGTATTTGAAGCAAACAGCACTTACGCTTAATATGGCACGTGATCTTCGAGATAAAGCAGGGTCAAGACCACTTCTCGTATTTGCACCTACTAAATATGTTGAAACTGGTGAGCTTGACGAGCTAAAAATTGATTTCTGTCAGCTACCATTTGAAATATACAAGGTTAAATAGCTATGGAACTTCGGGAGTACCAGAAAAAGGTCACAACCAAGTTATCGGAGTATTTAGTTGCGTTGAATGAACAGCGTGAACGCTATGAGCGTGTCAAAGAAGCAGATGCTGAGCTAGCAAACGATATACATTTTCCAGATAAAGCTTGGCAAAGCATAGGGCTTAGTGGCTATAAAAAGTCATTTAATGGCTTGAGCCAGCCAGTTCCAAATCTATACTTCAAAGTACCTACCGGTGGTGGTAAAACACTGCTTGCCTGTCACAGTATCGACTTAATAAACAAGGTATATCTAAACAAGCAGTCGGGTATGATTTTATGGATTGTACCAACTACGCAGATCTATAGACAGACGCTAAAATCACTCCGAGACCGTCATCACCCATACAGACAAGTTCTTGATGTCAGCAGCGGTGGTAAAACGTTGATATTAGAGAAGATGGACCGCTTCACACCAGGCGATGTTGCAGAAAATCTGTGCGTTATGCTGTTGATGCTACCTTCTGCTTCACGTCAAAGCAAAGAGACCTTAAAAGTCTTCAAAGACAACACTGGCTATACTGAGTTCTTTCCACCAGAAGATGCCTACAAGCTACAAGAACAATTGCTTACACAAATACCTAATCTCGATACTTTCGGTGCAGAGGGCTATATGTGGGGAAACTTGCCAAAGACCTCTCTGGGTAACGTACTTCGCATCTTACGACCGATAACAATTATCGACGAAGGGCACAAAGCGTATTCTGAAACTGCTCGCAGTACGATAGCAGGCTTCAACCCGTCGTTTCTACTAGAGCTTTCAGCCACGCCACCAGACTCGGCAAACAAACTAATTGAAATTACAGGCAAAGAGCTCAATGACGAGCAAATGATTAAACTTGACCTTCACCTTGTTAACAAGACCACCGTAGGCTGGAAAGAGACTGTTGCTGATGCCAAGAATTACCTTGATGCTTTGCAAACTAAGGCACGTGAGTACGAGCAAAACACCAACAACTATATACGTCCAATAATGCTCGTTCAGGTTGAGCGTACTGGTAAAGACCAGCGTGACGGCGTGCTTATTCACGCAGAAGATGTGAAAGAGTACCTAATAAAGCAAGCCGGCGTACCAGAAGAGCAGATTGCAATCAAATCTACAGAAAAAGACGACATCGAAGGCTTAGACCTATTAAGTAAAGACTGTGCAATACGCTTTATTATCACTAAGCAGGCACTGCAAGAAGGCTGGGACTGTCCATTCGCCTACGTTTTGTGTAGTTTAACGAAATCACAGTCTGAAACTGCAATGACACAGTTAATAGGTCGTGTACTAAGACAACCATACGCCAAAAAGACAGGTATTAAAGAGCTCGATGAATGTTACGTATACAGCTTTCAGCACGATACGACAAAGCTTGTTCGCGGCATCAAACAGAACCTTGAGGGCGAGGGTCTTGGAGACCTTGCAAGTCGTATTGCAGTAGATACAGACGATGCAATCAACCCAGACTATTTAGAGCAACGAGCAATCGAGTATCGTGATGAGTTCAAAAAATATGCAGGCAGAATCTTTTTGCCATTTTTTGCAGTTGATGACGGTCGTGGATTGCGTGAAGTACGTTATAGTACTGACATTTTAAGCCGAATTAAATGGTCTGATGCCGATGTCACTAAAATTGGTAGTTTGAATCTCGAAAATAAGACCACAGACGATATTACGGTAGCAGTAACTATCGACTCAGACGGCAAGCCACAAGCCACCAAGTCTTCATCATTAAGCTACGAGTCAGAGCTAGACACTGAATACGTAGCACGGCAGATTGTTGATATAGTTCCTAACCCTTGGGTTGCCTATGAGACTGCAAATACGGCTCTAGACTCTCTGTTAAAGACCAACGATATAGAAGTGGTGGCAAGCAATCTAGTCTTCGTCATAGAGTCTCTACGGAGCTTGTTATTTAGCGAACGTGACAGACTTGCTGAGACTACATTCAAAACAATGCTAAAAAGTGGCGAAATGAAGTTCTACCTGCTCAGTGACCAGCCATTACGCAGTGTGGCAAATGTACGCAGTAAGCGTCGTTTACGCAACGGTGCAGATGAAGACTTACAAAGAAGCTTATTCGACTATGTGCCAAGTGAAGACGTAAACGGTCTAGAAGAAGCGGTAGCTTGGTATCTCGATGACCAAACAAAACTACTCTGGTGGTATCGCAATATGAGCAAGGCTGACTATCGTATTCAAGGCTGGCGACCAAATCGTATATACCCAGACTTCTTAGCTGCCAACAAAGTCGACGATGACTTCGACAAGGTGTATGTTCTTGAATCAAAAGGCGACCAGCTTGTTGGTAACGATGACACTGAGTATAAGCGTAGTGTTTTTGAGCTATGCAACACTCTAGCAGTAGAAAAGAGCTGGAAAGAGCTAGACCTTGGGCAGACAGAACGTGACTTCCACTTCGAAATGCTAGACCAGAAGAGCTGGAAAGACCAGTTGAATCGACTGGTAGCCTAATGGCTGATCTACTGCCGTCAGATATAAAAAAGTTCAAAGCCCTGTACAAAGAGAAGTTCGATATCGAGCTTGATGATGTGGCTGCACGACATTAAAATATCGCTTGTCATGCGTTTTTCGTATGTCTTGAATCCAGTCGTAATCCGACTGGTCTATGTCTGGGTATGCGAGTGCTAAATATGCCATATAGGTACTATACTAACTTCTCTTTAATTACTGTAACAAGTTCGGGGAACCAGAAATCGGTAAAATGCCCCTTATTGGTATGTTCGTGATAGTCAGTACCGAGCATGTCTCGGATATGTTGTGGCTCCTCAATAGGTATGAAAGGGTCGTCAGTTGAAGCGAACTGTACTATCCAGTTCTGATTGGCTTTGATTGCTTCCCAATTCCAAGGCTCATCATAGTAGCCACTCATTCTTTCTGAACGAATACCGAGGTCGGTGTGCATAGCTCCAACAAGAACAGAGCCAAAGATACGATGTGTTTCCGCATACCGCATTGCAGCTACGGCTCCTGATGAGTGACCAACAATAATACTGTTCTCGTTTGCACCAAGTGCGTTCTCAATAAAAGGTAGCCACTTAAAAGACCGAGCCAGCATATTGTCTGGCATAGTCTGTGCAACGACCTCTAAGCCGAGTGCTTCTAGTTCGGTTTTGGCTTCGGGGAACCAAATGTCTTCAACGGTTGATCCACCGTTCCCATGAACGAAAATTACGTTAGGGCTACTCATTACTTCTCCTCAAATTAAAAATAGACTTCGGATTGAAGCCTATTTGTTTTGGACTGTGCTGACGAGCTATTGCTCGATGGCTTCAATCATAGTGAAGCACAGCCCTGTAAGGCTGAGAAGGAGAAGGCTAATTTGATTTACTGCCTTGTGCATAACATACATTCTAAAATATCCGAGTAGTTATGTCAATCAAGCTAACTCGTTATTGTATAATATGTTTTATAACAGGGGTCGGCGAAAATAACACAAGCACTTGACAGGCATCTATGTCGCTAAGAATCATCTACTACCCCTGTTAGGGTATGACCGACAATGTTGATTGTGCGACATGGTTCTCATGAGCCTAGCTTATTATCCAAGCATAGTGTTACCATAAATCTATGGATAAACAAACAGTAACGCTGATAGGCTCATTTAGAAAAGAAAGAAGCAAATTAGAATCAATCTTCAACGACTTATCAAAGCACTTCGAGCTACTTTGTCCTAAAAGTATTGATTTCATTGACCACACGGCAGAGTTTGTTAAAGCTGCACATGAGATAGACGACAGCGTGAACGTTATTGAGGAACGTGTATTAGAATCTATACGAAAATCTGATTTTGTGTGGCTATTCTCTCCTGCGGGTTATGTAGGTATAAGTGCATCATTTGAAATTGGACTGGCTTATTCATTAGGTGTACCCGTATATACCGACACAGAGCTACAAGACGAAATGTTACAAACAATGATAACTGAAATAGTTAAAAAACCATTAGATGTTCAAGTCAAAGTACATAAGCCAGGTAAAGGTATATCTGGGCTACAACGGTACTATCAAAGGGTTTCAAGCAGAAGGGGCTGGTCGAACGAATCGCCTAAAGATACTATGTTACTTCTTACAGAAGAACTGGGAGAACTAGCCAGAGCAATAAGGAAGTCAGAGGGTCTAAAGCGAGACGCTGGATACGATAATATTGGATTACAGGACGAATTGGCTGATGTGCAACTGTATCTTGTTCATTTAGCGAATGGTCTAGGTATAGACTTAGATGAAGCTGTTACACAAAAAGAACACAAAAATCACATACGTCACGAGAAAAGTAAGTAACTCTTTAATACACTAGGTTTTCCACCTGAACCACTCTGGTTTTTGGATTACAAGCATTTCTAAAGTCATCTAGTATGCTCTTGAATTCTTCCGGATACTCCAACAGATGGTTTAACAGTTCGTGTAGGGTATGTTCGGGTCGACCAAGTCGGAATGTTTTATGGTAAGCTTATGGTAAATGATTGAAGTCATAATCAGCCTGGTCTTTGGTTTGTGTTTACTGGCTTTTCTTGAATGGCAGCACAAACAGGGCAAAATCAGTGCTGAAGTGGCACGCAAAATTGTACATATTACGGTAGCTTTGGTTTTGGCAACCTGGCCGTTTTTTGTTTCGTGGAATACTATCCTGATTGTTGAGATTATCTATTTAATCGCCGCTGCCCTGGTTCGTCATTACATGCCGCTAGATAGCCAGCACAAAGTTGGCCGTCTGTCGTGGGGTGAGTTTTTCTTCTCCTTTGGAGTCATCTTGTCCATCTTGCTTGGTGCATCACGTTGGATCTTTATTATGGCTATTTTGCATCTTGGACTAGCCGATGCAGTGGCAGCTCTTGTTGGTGTCAAATTCGGCAAAAACAATAGCTATAAGTTGCTTGGACAAAAGAAGTCGATTGTCGGTACAGCCAGTTTCTTCGTAGTTTCTTGTCTACTGGTGGCGCTGTGCTTTGTGTTTGTGCCTGGATATGTAACCGGTGCAACAATGCTACCACTGTTGCTGTTGCCGTTCTTGACTACTGCTGCAGAAAATATCGGTGTCTATGGCACAGATAACTTGTTAATCCCGTTAATCGTAATTATGATGCTGTCGGCTTGAGTTTCTTGCTGTCACTGTGTGCCCGAAGAGCGTAGAGGATAACAATCACATCAACAACTTCCTGGATGGCCGCACCGTAGATTGGCTTGAACCGGCCGCTGGCAAAGGCAAACATTAATAGGACGCTCAAAAAAATACCGGTTAGAATGGCCTGCTTGGCAATGCGCAGAGTACGCTTGGCGACAGCAACGACGACTGCAACTTGCTCGAACTTATCAAGCATAATGACGACATCAGCTGATTCGCTGGCGGCAGTTGAGCCACGAGCACCCAGTGCAATGCCGACATCGCTAGCAGCCAATACAGGGGCGTCATTAACACCGTCACCAACAAATGCTACTGGCTTGCTTTGTATGTTTTCTATGGCACGGATTTTGTCACCTGGTAGACTCTCGGCTTGTACTTGGTCAATTCCGAGTTGTTTGGCAATTGCTGCTGCCGTGGCTTTATTGTCACCCGTTACCATCAGCATGTGCTTAAAGCCAAGTTTTTTGAGCCAGTTAAGGGTGCTCTTAGCATCGGTCCGCAATGTATCCTCGAAGGCTATCGTGCCGACAAGCTCATTCTCGACAGCGACATAGCTGAGGGTCTGACTTTGCTTGGTATTACTGACTTGTTTAGGTACGGCTATACCTCGCTCTTGCATAAAAGCCAGACGGCCAATGCGCACCACCTGTCCTTGCACCGTTGCTTGTAGGCCCAGCCCAGGCACTTCCTCAATGCTCTTCGCTTTGGGGATCTTGGCGTTGATGCTGTCAGCTTTATCGACAATTGCTTGAGCCAAAACGTGATTGGAATTTTGTTCTAGTGCAGCTGCTAGTGCGATGAGGCTACTTTGTGTGCGCTTTCCAAAGGTTGTGATGTTGCTGACCTTGGGCTGCCCAACGGTCAAAGTGCCAGTTTTATCGAAGCCAATTGTTTTGGCTGCTGCCAGTTGCTCGAGTGCGCCGCCGGTCTTGACGATGATTCCGTGCTTGGCTGCTCGGCTCATTCCCGAGATGAGAGCAATAGGAGCGCCTAGGATTAGTGGGCATGGAGTGGCAACTACCAAGACTTCCAAAAAGCGTATTGACTCACCACTGAGCGCCCAGGCGCCAAAGGCAATGGTAAACGCGAGTAAGGTGAACGGGATGCTGTAGCGATCGGCCAGACGAACAAATGGTGAGCGGTTAGACTCCGCTACCTTCACTAATTTAATGATCTGCTGATATTGGCTGTCGGCGGCACTAGCGGAAGCTTTTACGGTGACGGCACCATCCTGGTTGATCGAGCCACTGAGCAGATCATCGCCAGCGCGTTTGCTGACTGGCAGACTTTCGCCTGTTAAGCTCGATTCATCAAAACTGGCTAAGCCTTCAATAACTACAGCGTCAACCGGCACAACTTCGCCGGGTTTGACGATCAGTTTGTCACCAACCCGTACCTCACTGGCTGGAATGTCAACTTCTTTACGGCCGCGCAACACGTGAGCTTTGGTTGGTGCCCGGTCGAGTAGGGCGCTTAACTCGGTTTTAGCGCGTCTTTCAGCGTAGTCTTCCAATGCTTCACCACCGGTCAACATAAAGACAATAACCATGCCTGCCCAAAACTCCTTAAAGAGTACGGAGCTAATGATTGCTGTGGCGGCCAATATATCTACACCGTATATACCGCTGCGGATATCCTGAATCATGCCCCACACAAGCGGAATGACATTGAGTCCAGCAGCAATAATCAATACAAGGTCGCTAGCTGAATGTAAACCTCCGGCTCGCAAACCAAGAGCAATCAGCAAGCTAAGAACAACCATCCCGAATTGTTTATACTCCCCAAAAAACTGACGGACACCACGAAATAACTGCTTCATAATCATGTAATTATAGCAAACCGTCAAGCAAATGGCCCCTGTAAAAATTACTTTTTACAAGCAATAGTGCTTTTGTTTTAATAGGCGTGTGAAGCGATCATTTGCGCGAGCAACAGCGGTAGGACTACTAGCGTTCGGGACATATTCTTTGACTGTCGAACCATCTACCGGCGAACACTTACCGCTGCAGTGTGGTGTCGAACAGTCGGCCTATAGGCAAGCGGTTATGGAAGCTCTATTGGCAGCTGCCGCCGTACACTGTGTGCCAGTGAGTGAGGCTGTAGCCAAAGATCTAGGAGGGGACAACTTGGTTGTGTCGGTTGATGATCGTTGCGTGGCAGTTTTTTCAATCGAGAATGCAAAGGGCGAAGGAGTCGTCAAACCTGAATTGGCAGGACCTGTCGCTGAAATAACGAGCGTCGAAGCCCTGAACGGGAAACCGATGTTAGACGGTTCAATAGTTCATCTAGATGAGATAGACTCCTATGGAAAAAGTATTCCAAATGATCCATCTCTGCATCAAGCTGTTGGGCTTGCGGCGTATATTCATGACCAAACAGTTGAGGGTTGTGCTCGTCTGGGACAATAATAAAAGCCGCCAGCGTATTGCCGGCGGCTACTCCTACCATTTTACCTCCTCACTTTTTCAGTTCCCGTCTGGTGGTGGCCCACCGTGACCACGCATGCCTAATGGCTGTGGAACGAGGTCTTCGGGGATGTTATTGTCGCTCAGCCATTGTTTAAAGTCGGCACGTTCTTTGTCTCTGGCTGTCTTGCGCTCGTCTTCTGTCTTATCTTTCATCGCATCGCGATTAGCCTCGCGCTGTGACTCCATATCCTTGAGTTTGGCTATTAACTTGTCCTCTTGACTTTGTGAAATCTTGCCGTCCTTGACCGCTTGGTCGAGCCGTTCTTTCATTTTTTGCTCGCGCTCAGCCTGGTGACTGGCTCGATCTTCATCGAAGACCTTTTGGACATCATCCTTGTTTAAGTTAAATTTAGCGACTAGTTTGTCGATCAATGTTGACTGGCCATTTGTTGAACTTGCAGCTGAAGCCATACCGATACCAGTTATGCTTGCTGCGCCCACTGAAGCCAGTGTCCCACCGATTAGTAGTGATCGTTTAATCTTTGTTCTAATATGCTTCTCCTTTGTACTTAATGTGCGTGTTGCCGGATCCCTAGCAACACCCCCATAGTAAGTCAGAAGTTTGAAGAAAAGCTGAATTACTCGTTTTCAATCAAAATACGGTGTGCTTCGCTAACAACCTGGTTGGCTCGGTCACGATCTACGGCAAAACGTATACTGTGTTCGCCGGGTAACATGTGTGCAGCTTCTTGCCCTTCGCCAAAAACGCCAGCCTCAGCTAAGTGGTTTTCCATATATCGCCGTTTCGTTTTGATCTGATAGCCCACGAGTGTAACAAGTGCAAGCTGGGCACTCGTCACTTCACCGCCACCATTAACGGCACTACGCAGCAGTTGCTCGGCACGTACGCCATTTTCGTCACCCTGCACAATTACCAGCTCACGGTCTACGCCATCGCCCTCAATGCCAATGGTGTTGATACCGGCGTCCGCAACCAGAGAACCATACGAGGCAACCTTGCCTGTAGCTTCATTCATGCCAGGTTCATACACGGCAACGACCGTTACATCTCGAATGAGCGAAATTGCCATGACGCGTCCTGTGCGAGCGGGGTCATCTACAATATCGCTGTAGCGCGTTGACTCACCATGTGGATCGAATGTATTACGAATAATCGTCGGGATCCCGGTGCCGACGAGTGGGACGATGGCTTCGGGGTGCAATAGTCCCGTACCGTTCATCCCCAGCTCACGACCTTCTTGATAGGTTAGGTGATTGATGCTTCGAAGACGCGACGGATCGATGAGGCGAGGATCAGCTGATTTGCCTGGCGTATCAGTCATGTTGTGATACTCGCTTGCGCCAACACCATAGGCTGCAAGCGCGCCACTAATGTCAGAGCCGCCACGATCAAAGGTGCGCAGGTGCTGGCCATCAAACCACATGTTGCCACCTAACACGTGTCGTTCGGAAGGTTGGGCTGTTTGCTCCAGCCAGCTGCGCCACGTCGCTTTGTCGCGGGGCAGGAGAGGGGAGGGGGCACGGCTCGGTTCGAGAAGTCGGTAACCCAGAGCCTGGTAAATCTCGGCTTGCAGTTGCTCGCCAAGCATCGACGCATAGTCTTCGCCTTGTTTTACGACCAGCTCCACACGTGGAGCAATATCACGAAGCCAACCAGTACCGCGTAGAGGCAGCTCAAGTCCGTGCACGATCTGTGCATAGCGAGCGGTAATCGACTGAATTGTTTCGCCGCTGACCTGTCCATTTTGTCGAAACTCGCCCAAGGCGCCCGGTATGTCGTTGTTGCCAATCAATTGTTCAGTGATCTTATGCGCCAGCAGAGCCGGGTCTCCCGCGTAGTACTGGCTAAACTCTGCTACTTGTTCTGTTGTGAGTTTGCCAGGCGCAGACACAACCGTGACCAGACTGTCAGAAGTCAGCTCGTTGCACTGTGCAACGGCTTCGGCTGTGGCATTTGATGTGCCTCCAAATTTTGAAACGATTTCTAACATTATTTCTCCTGATAGTTACTGACAATAAAAAAGCCCCTCAGTTGAGGGGCCAGTTGCTTCGTTAATTCTTAGGCATTAGCAAAGCAAGACCCCAACGTGGCCTTCTTTGACTTAGTCTCCAAAATGTGTGCTATGCATACCATGGTGCGACAAGTGTAGCCCTTGCAGTGCACAATGTCAAGGTTGCTAGTCTTTATCGATCAGTGGGCCAATCTGGAAAGGACCAGTAGGTTTGGTGATGCTCGGGGTGTCGGCTGCCTCGCCACGATAAATAGATTTGGCTCGTTCACGAGCAACATTGTATGACTGCCAAGTGCTCTGTTCGCCGAATGCCCTCGATGTTTGATAGTAAAGTAGGGAATTAATACTTCGTTGTAACTTGAGGTCGCTACTATGTAGTTGTTGAGCAATGACAGGAGTGGCGTCTGCAGACAGGCTATCCAGATACCCTATATCGAGCTTGCCAGTTTGATAATAGCGGCCAATATTGTGGCGAGCAATCCATGCGTCAGGATTAAGCACATTCAGGACCGCGACAAACACCAAGCCGGTTAGGAAAATATACCGAGCAAACGAACGTTCTTGCTCGCGCAAAATTTGAACCAGCAGCAAGACAAACAATATCGCCAGCCAACCTATGAATACGTGGCTGTAGAGACGTAATTCGGTAAAACCATAGGCCTGCTCGTAGAGTGAAAGCCGGCGTGAAGCTGACAGCATGATCAGAAATGTCTCGATCACCAAACTGCCACTGAGCCACATGAACAGGACCCTATGTTGCAGGCTACGACGGGCAGTTGCTCGACTCAAAATGAGGATAAGTCCCAATGATATGATGGCCACAATAATGAGTTCAAAAAATCCACGGCGCGCATACTCGGCGTAGGTGTAGCCGCCGCTAACAACCTTATCGACTCCGCCAAACAAATAAGTAACTTGGATCAGTACAAAGATAAAGAACAACAATGCGACTGACCCCAAAATAATACTGGCCTCAGTGGTGCCGAGTTGTTGCTGCCAGCCAGAAGTGGTGGGTGCGGGTTCTGGCTTACGACGTCGAAACATGAGTGCGAGGGCTCCTAGCGACAGGCCGCTTGCCGAGCCAATAACAATGAGCTGAGCTACAAATGTAGCTGGCAAGTTCCATTCAAAAATCGAAAAGATAGAACTGACGTAGTGCCCAAAGACAAGGTCGGCCGATGAAAACAGCAGCCCAAAGATCAATAAAATAGGCAAGCTTAACAGAATTCCACGAATAATTGGTGCACTGTTGTTGCCACGTTTTGTAGCAATTTTGGGAATTGGGTCGGGTTCAAAAAATGCAAAGAACTCTGTCAGCATGGCCAGCGGGGTACGAAAAACTATTCGAAAGAAGTACTGGCTTGAGAGCTGACGCCAAGATTGTTTATTGGTTATTTCATGTACCATCAGCAGCAGCAAATATGCAACAACGGCGATATTCAGAAAGGCTAGCAAAGGGCTTGCACGGAGGAATAGCAGGCTTGAAAATGCTAGGGCGCCCAGCCCCAGTAACCGCAGGTCTTGTGTAGGACGTTGTCTGGTCTGCCGCAAGAAGAAGGACAGGCTAGCCAGAAGGACGACTGTAAATACAACTGCCGACACGCCGATGGTCTTATCAAAAAAGAGCCCGTCGAAAACTACTCCCACCAGAAGTGCTGCAACTACGAGTGGTAGTTTTCGCTTCATGTACCCAAATTATACCATTCGGTGCAAAAGACTTTACTTGTACAAATGGTTGTGGCAATCTTTGGATAGATGCTCAGCACGTTGCCATCACCGGCTGCAAGCGAGTTGCCACCCTTAAGCGGGCTGAATGATAAGGCCCGAGTTGATCTGACCCGACAGGAGTTTTTGGCTATCGATCCACCAGGGCCGTATGAAGTCGATGATGCTATCTACGTGCACCGTGAGCGGCGGACGGGTAATTTCTTAGTACAAGTTGCTGTAGCCGATGGTGCCCAATTGGCTCAGCCAGGTGTATTGCAGCGGGCTATTTCTCGCGGCGAAAATATTTATGCATCGCAGCGCCTGATTCAGCGAATCTTGCCTCACGGATTGGTGAAAAAGTTAGAGCTGCGTAACGCCGAAATTTATCGTGCACTGGTTATCTCGACTCGTTATGATGCCGATGCCGAACTTATTCCCGAAAGTACTGAGCTGCTGCCAGCCTGGGTGCGCGTGCGAGATATGACCTATGCCCAGTTTGGCGAAGACTTTTTGAGCTCCTGGCGTTGGCGGCTGCGCGAACACCCAACCGTTGCCTTTCACGGAGCCTATCGACGACGGCGTGCTGACGAGTCGGGTAAGCTTGACGGGGTCCGAACGGAAAAAGGCGCCATGTACCTGGTGTCCACCCACATGGCGGTTGCCAATATGGCCGTATCGCGATGGGCAGCAGCCAACGGTGTTCGAATCTTACATCGCAACTTTCCGCCAATGGGCGACGAAGCGGTGGTTATGCGACGGGATGAACAAGGACGTTTGGTTCCTTGTGCCTGGTACTCGCCACGTCTCGTTGGGCATTCAGGTATCTTAGGGGCTTTTGGCCAAGATGCTACGCCGTATTCTCATACTACCTCGCCGTTACGACGAGCAGCAGATTTGATCAATCATATACAACTGGGGAATGTTTTGGCTGGTAAGGAGGTGCCATATTCAGAGCGCGCCCTCGAATCGATTGGCAGCCACCTCAATGCGGTTGTCAGACAAGACGCCGCGTGATCATTCTTTTTCTAATAGTTCCAGCAGCTTGAGCGTAGTGTTGTAGTTACGAATGGTCATCTTTTTATACACTGGATTGCTGGCCAGTTTGCCGGTGGTGGTTCTGCCAAACAGTTTTAGGCTCATTGATTGGTATAAAACCCCATCGCCGGCCGTCATTGCTTCGATATCAGGTTTCAGGTCACCGACCGCTGCAGTAACATTTTGCATAGGAACCGGTTCAAGCATAATTAACAAGTTATGTTTCCAGGACTTATCTTGTCCCCAAGTTTTTGGCGCGGCTTTTACAATCGCACGCCATTCATTCGCCACAAAGATCGCCACCTGCACCGGCAACTTGAAGGATCTTTGGATCGCTTTTTCGACATCGAATTTTAGCTGGGCCTTATCTGTTTCGGTTGTTTCAAAAATAACATTGCCGCTTTGAATGTAGGTACGTACGTTGCTGTAACCAGCTGCTTCAAAACAAGCTTTTAGGTCGGCCATTTTTATCATGGCCTTGCCGCCAACATTTATGCCGCGGAGGAGGGCAAGGTAAGTCATGCTTTCACCTCTCCTGAGGTCGGTTTTTGTAGCACAACCCAAAAGTTCGTTGCCGTACCGTCTCTTCCGAGCTTGTGTGCAGGTTTATTGATGGTCCGCAGTTCAACAACTGTGAACGGTTTGTAGAATTCTCGTAGTTCAGCTTCGGTGTAATCTTTTTGAAACTTTCCGTTTTGCGGCCAGATAGTGCTGTTCGGTTCGCTGCCCGGATGAGTTGCGATTAATTCCCTTTCCCATTCGTCATCTGCTGAACAGACGCTTACAAGTGCAAACCCCCCTGGCTTAAGTGTGCGGAGCATTTCGTCACGATATTTTTGGCGGCCAGCTTTGGTTTCGATGTCAATACTTGAGAATGAGTCAACTGCAACATCAAAATAGTTATCGTCAAAAGGCCAAGGCGCATCGATTTCAGTGTTGAGAAATGTTACGCCGTCACTGACGTTTGCTTGTTTAGTCATAGCTTCAGCGTGGACTATGGCTGGTTCGATGTACTCCAGTCCTGTTACTGTGAAACCAAGTTTTGCAAAATGGATGCTGTTCCTCCCCTTGCCGGAGCCAATATCAACAGCTTTGCCGCTAGTGATCCCATGCTCTTTTAGCCACTCCGCAAAGGTTATTACCCCACTTGCCGCAAGCTCATTAGCCATGGTGGGCAGTGTGCTGCCTTTGCTGTGTTCTTCAAGCCATATTTTCTTCTGTTGTCGCATGTGTATAGCATAACAAAAGACTCCCTCAAGGGAGCCTTGTTTTTCTATGTGGGGCGAATGATGGGATTTGAACCCACGGCCTCCGGAGCCACAATCCAGCGCTCTAACCAACTGAGCTACATCCGCCACGTCGGCATGTGATGATACATTTGCCAAGCTGCCGACAAAACAAGTTTGCTCAACAGCAGTACCAAATGTATCAAGCTGCCTCCTCTTCTCCAAGTTGAATCCCCTCAACTTGGAGCCACAAGGGAAAAGAGTAGGAGCGGTCCGCAAAGCGGATGCGGATTTATTCCGCAAGCTCCGTTGAGGAAAACCGTTGGTTGTCCTCAAAAGGCGTCGCCGCTTAACAGGGGTGATTATACGGCAAAGTGTTTTAAAAAGCAAAGGGTCGGCCAGCGCACGAAACAGAGGTAGTTATATTGTAAAAACATAAGAAATATGCTAAAATAGTGGTTATGTCTGAAGTGACGCAAGCTCAGCACGCGGAGGCTACGCCATCAGCAAACGAACACACCAGTCCTACTACTGTACATGTAGGGCCTGCTGTTGATTTGCCAGAAATGCCTGCGACCAGTGTGCTACCAGTCACCACCGAATTAGCTGAGACTACACGTGCCAAAGGTGACATGTTAGATAGTATGAAATGGCTGAAGCGTCTACCCATTGACGGAGTAGCTCTGCGCGTGGGCAGCGTCGTAGCGGGTCTCTCGTATGGTACATTTTTCTTGCGAGAGGGCTTTGAAGGCCACATTGCGCTAACTGCTGCAACGTTGACGGCTGCGGAGGGAGCAAAACAGATCAGTAAGGTGCGACAGCGCCACAAGTTTGGCAAGCAAGTAGAAGCTACCCAGGAGATGCAGCACGAAACTGGCTTACCAATCGAAATCTTCCGTACAAAACGAAACAAGCTTTTGGATATGCGGATGTACGTCAGCGACGATCCTGTGACTACCGCTCAACTGGCAAAAGAGCTGCAGCTTCTCGAAGACGCTGCCGAAGCTGGAAAAGTTGACAGGGTAACGCTGCCCCTCAGCCGTGTTGTAGACTTTGTCGACCAGGAAACCCTGGAAGGCGCACAAAGACAGTCACGATGGTTAAAAACAATAAAGGGTTCGCAGCAGATTGCAGACAGAAAAACACAGGCAGTGGAAAGTTTTTTGTCTGACGATGAGCATGGCGAAGCGGACTCGTATGACGATCAGTTTCTGTTAACGCTCAGCCCAACCGAACTCCATGATTTGCGTGAGCAGGTACAAGTGGCGAGTCACAACGAACCGCTCGATACAATAATGCGCTTACTCAGTCGTGTGCAGCCGAACCACCCCGCATTAAAAGACTATGAGTTGTTACAGACTCATCCAAACGCTACGCGAGATCACCTGAAGCGAACCTTGACCATGGCTATTGAGCGTCGGTTGGATGATGTTTTTGCTGAGCGTCGAGAATACCCTGCGCAAACTACCATCCTGAATGCTGACGGTACGAGCGAAACAGCGGATATTAAAATTCCATTAAAAGCTAAAGGATACCTCTCGGGAACGCCAATGGTGGGTCGTGATGGGCAGGCCCTGGTCGCCTGGCGCTCGGTGAATTCAAGTTTATTACTGCACAGCACAGGCTTACTTGATGATAAAAAAATCACTGAGGCGCAACTGATAGAATTGCTTAAAGCAGCTGATCACCTACCCAAAGAGCAGGTTGCGGAGCTATGTGAGCTTGGTGCTTGGCTGTCGCTCGAAGGTCTACTAAAGACAGACTTTGAACAAGACATGGTTGCCCAAGTTGGCTGGCATAACAACCTTGAGGCTGAATCAGCAGGGATGCCCGGGCTGCAAGAGCGGACGGCTCATCTTTTGTATGGTCGTCGATCGCAGCGCAGGGCGGCCGATATACTGCTTACTCCCGAGCGTCGAGGGACTCGAGCGGTACGGACGCTGGGTATTGTTGGGTTGGTGGGCGGCCTGAGTATGTACACGGGCAGTACGCTGATGCAGATGTTGGTAGATGCATCAGATGAGGCTAATCACAACCTGCAAAAAAGCGGAATTGAATTTCCAACTGAACCACAGATTGAGGCACGGTTCGGCCGGGATAGTCCATGGCTGGCTGCTTGGAGCGATCTCGTCGACAAAGAAAACGAATATTGGTATGAGCCGATTGGAAAGTTTAGCCGCCAACTGGGCATCAACCCCTACCAGATACCAGTTGATGGTCTTTCGGTTTCGACCAATGCGAACGGCAACATGTCACCGATCTTTGGGGATCAAAAAGAGTCTAACGTTGGCAACGTACCAACGGGTGGTGAAAATATGCCTGCCTGGTGGATTACGTCGCTTAATGGTCAGACAAGTGAGGGCTACTGGGCACAAAGTGGATTTGATTACCTCAATAGTGATGACTTGGTTTGGCTTGACAACTCAACTGAGCTAAAAGATAACGTCCAAGTGTTCAATCTCAGACAGCCTGACGAACTGGATATGACCAAACCTATGTTAAAAGTAACGGCCCCTAATGTTACTTGGAATGTAACGGTTGACTCAGAACAGCTGCTCAAAAGTCCGCCAAAAGAAAATGAACAAGGCTACTATAGTTTGGTTAGTACACCAGTGCTCAGCGGTATGCGTATTGTCGCAGCGGAGGTCTCTGACAAACACGCCGTTATTAAGTTACTCGTAGATGCAAATGGTCAACAGCAATTAGCAATTAAATCCGATGAGCGACTCGAAGATCTATCATTCTGGCTGGTAAAGGATAAAACTGCGCCGCTTATACACCAAACAAAACCTTTCTTTGCAGAAGATCCGATCGATCCCAAAGAGCTAGATAAATCGTGGAAAACGTATCTGGGCCGGCCTTTGCCAAAGGACCCAGAAAAGACGCTAGAAACCGAAGAACAAGCGATTGCTCACCGTTTTAGGTATGCCTTGACCCCCATCAATCGGGTAGGTGCCATGCAAAATGCTCTACGCTTTGTTGACACGGTTTTTGCCAATGAAAGAGCCAACTGCAATGTAGCTAACACTCTGTTAGCGATCAGTAATCCGAAACTAATTATGCCAGTCGCGGGGTACTTAAACTCAAACACTGACGAGCAAAAACAAAACAATCAGTTCTACTTGTCGTCGCGTGAGTCACATTTGTGGACGGTTGATTCGGCGGGTGAAATACATGATGCTACGCCGGGGGGAGGTAATACGGGCGATTTCTTCAAAGAAGATTTTGATAACCAAAAACCGCATGAAGACGTGATGCAAAAACGGTTAATGCAAACATTGAGCTACCTGAAATATGGGGCTGGGCTACTGATCGCCGAGGAGCTAATCCGTCGGCGAAAACGCATTGCCAAAGGAGCTGGCCGGCTCTATGGCAAAGGATTGATAACGGCTATCGATGACGAAGGCCTAGTAGCTGCTCAGGCCGCCTATAACCGTGCGGTATATGGCGATGACGAAGGCAAGCGAGTATTGACCGACCCATCCGGTCTCATTGCACCTATGCGCGACGAGTATCGGCGCCCGCAGAAGGCCAGCAAACACGCAGTAGCTGAAGCCAAAGAAAGATTGTCAGAGATAGCGCTAACTAGCAGCCTGAAACGCCTACCTAAACCTACCAAGACGATGAGCAAAACGTTGCGTCGTGATGTCCGTCGGGCACGTAGAATTGTTCGCGCAATGCGTCGCACTCAACAAAATTCTTAAGAGGTTGCTCGTGAGTAGATGATTATGCCGAAACCAATCGCAATGGTGATGAGTAGGCCAACAAGTTCAACTACCGAGATCTTCTCTTTAAAGATGAAATAACCCAGCAGTGTCGACAGTACAATAGCTCCTCCAAATACCACTGGCGCGACCACGCCAACTTTATTGATTTCATAGCTGCGGTTTATGGCCAGGGTAAACAGCGCGATGGTAATTCCGCCGAGGCCGGCCATAATTATGCCAAAACGATGCCCGTGAAAGTCTTTTTTCTGTAGGATGGGTACGGAGATCAATAGCGGAACGATCGCTGAAACAGCTGTCATAATTACCGAAACTAACACCGTACTTGCGTTACGAGAGGCAGCCGTACCAAGCATGATGGTTGCGGTATATAGCAGCATGGCCAGCACGATAAAGAGCATGTGCTCAGTATAGCAATAAACGTTCGACAATAATCTACGAAGCAGTCGCCACAGAGGTGATAAGTGATTAGTGTGGCGCCCCGGGAGGGACTCGAACCCCCGACCTTGAGCTTAGAAGTCTCCTGCTCTATCCAGCTGAGCTACCAGGGCTCGTAGAAGCAAGCTGTTAGCTTAAGTAGACTAACTAATCCGTCCACTTCTGCTTTTTGTTGCTTCTCCTCTTCCCCAAAAAAAGAATCACATCTTTTTGGGTTCCCTTTGCCACAAGGGCGATCACTACAATGATCAAGCGTATTATAGCGTATTAATTGGGCAAGTGTTGCAAAATCGCTGACAGGGGTGCATACTGCGCGGTAGATAAGCGTAAAAGTTATGACAGATCAAGCTACGCCCCCCGAAGATCAACAGCCAACCCCTGAGCCGTCAGAGGCAATGAGCACTCGCCGGTCGTCATTTGTAACGCGCGAAGATGAACTGCTTCAAGACGCTAGCAAAGGAGTTGCCGATGAGCCATCTTCTACCCCCGTGCAAGCTAAAGCCAGCAAGGCCAATAGAAGTGTTAAGAAGCCGCTCATAGCACTGCTTATCGTAGCTGTACTCGCTGGCGGAGGCTTTGCTGGCTGGAAAATACTGACCAAAAAAAGCAATCAAACCACAAGCTCTTCAACTGGCATTCAAACACCCAATGTTCAATCGCAAACCGCCAACCAATTGGTGCCCGCCAACGTAGCTTACGCCTACCGTGCCTCAAGCGGAGACGCTTACACTGCTTACCTAAGACCAGCTGCCGGCGGGGACCGAAGCGAGTCGTTAGTTGGCTTTAGTAAGCTCGAGCCTAACGCCAGTGATGTGCGTGGAACGAGCGTGGCATTTGCTACGGATGACGCTATATTCGCCAGTGGTGATGGCGGTAAAAGCTATAAAAAGATCAAAGAGCTCAAAGCTGGCGAACAGGTAACAAGTTTACGTTTATCAACTGATGGAACTGCAATTGCCTATGCATTCCTATCAGAAGTAGGTGGCAAAAATACAGCCAAAAGCATGGATTTACAGGGCAAAGACCTAGGCGAATTATTTAGTAGTGACAAAGCTGGCATTTTTATCTACCAATGGAACAAAAACTCACAAAAAATCTTTTACGGCGAGGGGTGCTATAACTGTGACGGCAACACGCCTGGTGACATTGTGCGTGACTTAAAAACCAGTAAGACTAGCAATCCAGTTACCAAAGGGCAGAAGCTGAATCTCGAAACTCAGCCAGCTATTTCTGATGATTTTTCAACCATAGTCTATGTCGAGGGTCAGCCAGTGTCCACTAGCAACGATGCTGGCTTGGGTGACTTCGCCGATCCACCCTACAAAGTTACGGTGCTTGATGTAAAAAGCGGGGAGGCTAAAACTGTTGCTACCATTGGACAGAAAGATGCCAAAAACCCGAATGGCACTAAGAAAGATTGGACAATACAGACTGGTTTTGTGGCTGGCTCCGCTACACCATATTATGCTGCCGAAGGCACACTCTATAAAATAACGAATGGTACGACTGAGTCACTGC
Source organism: uncultured Candidatus Saccharibacteria bacterium (assembly GCA_964530555.1). Lineage (GTDB taxonomy): Bacteria > Patescibacteriota > Saccharimonadia > Saccharimonadales > AWTP1-31 > CAZHBD01. The sequence goes on from CAZHBD010000002.1 coordinate 30,953, forward strand.
TGCCCACTGGGCAGAACATCAGAGATGTTTACTTTGTAGGCGACAAAGTGGCTATCCTCTCAACGGCAAAAGACTCAACCTCATCAGACTTTGACTTGCAGACTTTTAATATCTCAACCACCAAAAACACATTGATTCTGCAAGGCGATGCAAATACGAGCATTTTTGGAGTAGTTACCAAATAGGTCGTCAGCAGCTTTATCTCTCCTACACAAAAGGAGCTTAAGAGAGATGCTATTTAACTGACGACAAGACCTTGTTAAGAGTATCTGGATATGGGTTGCTTGTCGTATTGTATGCGTATGCTTGCTCCAAAGTATAGACTTGATCATTTTTAAACAGGAATGCTATTGACTTGCTGTTATGAGATTCACCTGAATTTGTATTAAATCTAACCCCTGCATATGAACCAATGCGGAAGTACGATAGCTTTACGTCCGTGTCGAACATACCGTTCGTCACCTTGGTCTTCATGTCCTCAACGAGATTCTTGCCAGATGTACAGCCTCTTTCTACGTACACGGTAAGCCTGGACCCCTCCGAAATCTCTTTGCGTCCAAGTTCCTGGTTGGTTGTTTCGTTAAAATCGGGGCTCAAGTGGGTCTTACTATTCGCCGTCATATCGGATACTGCCCAGCCACTAGGTGGGGTATAAGACATGTCGAGCTTTGCGGCAGATAGGTTGGCTGCTTCCGTCGTTCCGCATTTTGGCGCGTTAAACTTTTGGCTTTCTAGGCTTTTCTCGCTTACTTCAGTCAATGTTGATACAGTTGTCGACGATGAAGGCTGTTGCTTACTGACTTGTGTTTTGTTTGCTGAGTTACTTTTACTCCAGACTGCGTAGCCTGCAACACCTACGACCAGCACAACTAGTAAAACGATTAGATATTCTAAAACTGTAAATCCTTCTTGATATTTTTTAGACATATTACCCCCCTGTTGCTTAAGCTTAAGTGTACACAGGGCAATATTGTAGGTCAATATTTTTGATAAAAGCCTACAATCGATGGTCTGAGTAATGAGGCTGTCCAGTTATTAATATCTCAACCACCAAAAACACATTGATTCTGCAAGGCGATGCAAATACGAGCATTTTTGGAGTAGTTACAAATTAGTTTCGTTTGCTTTAGAGTTAGTTAGGATGGACGTGCTTGTCCTCGAAAGTTATCTGTGTACTTGAGTAGGTGGCAATTGCTAACCCGGGAGTACTGAGAAGTTCGAAAGTTGTAAATCCCCTTGTTTGGACAAGCCCGGCTCTTTCGATGGCGTTCAATATTGATGCGTGGTACGTCTTATCACCTAGGACAACGGTGACGTATCTTAAATCTTCGCCTTCCGCTGGTTCTGGTGTCACGGTCGCTTCTATAGTTGGATCTGATGCTAGTGCATCTACGAGTAACTTATAGCCTTCTGGGTTCATTGGTTTTCCTCTGAATTGGCCAGCCGCGTTTACGCAGCTGGGGTATTTTGCCCGTTTGGTGCGGGTGGGGGGAATCGAACCCCCGTCCTGAGTTTGGAAAACTCATATACTAGCCGTTGTACGACACCCGCAAACAATTCATTATACCATCTATAACCCCTGTTATGAACAGCTTGCTAAACTGTTTTACAACATATTTTTGCGCCTCCAGCGAAACGGTAATGGTATACTTGACGCTAGATGAGGAGGTATGTTTGGAGACGGGTGGTGCCTCGCCGGCGCTTTTATTTGGAGGCATTGCCGGGCATTGTTTTGTCGGTTATGAGTGTTGGCGCAGTTAGTGCTTCGGTCGCCACGCAGCCACTTGATTTTCATCCTGATAGTGCCACTCGCCAGGGTGTTGCTTATACAGATGATGGAGTGAATGGAGGCAAAGCTTTGGCAAAAAAGACCGATAAACCAGACAAGACCGCTGTTCAGAATTCATTGGCAGATCCAACGAACCCTACCGAGCTGGTACAACTTGGTACGCCACTAATTAATACAGTGGACAGCTTGGTGCCACGACAAATGTGGTTTATTTCGACACCTACTTCTGCATCTAATGCGAAAGCTTTAGCACAAGATGCAGCAACTCAGTTGGCTGCTCTGTCGCGTGCCGGGGTCCAATCGTTAGCGGTTATGGAGCCAACCGTGCTGGACGGGGGAATTGTCGATTTCAACACGTATCGTTCAGGAGGCTATGATGGTGCGCTGAGCACGTTTTATAGCGAACTGAAGCTTCGTGGGATTACTGACCAGGCAATGGGAATGTGGGTCATTATGCCCGAAGCGAACATGCCTGAATGGGGGCAGTCAGATCCGAGCGTCATTTCGGCGTGTATAGCTAAAACCGCCCAGCTGCAAAAGCAAACATTCCCTAAAAGCTTAGTCTCGGTTATGTTGAATAGCCAAACCTACCCAGGCAATGATACGAGCTATAGTCATGGGGAGTACAAAAGCCTCAGCTCTTATGTGCAGTCGGTGCCAAAGGGATTGATTGATAGTTTCGGGTACCAGGGTTTTCCGTGGATGCCGCCAGCAAATCAACCCGGACCGAGCGACCTTGACGCGGCCAATTATTTACGAACAAGTCTGGCTGCAGAAGGTGCGCGTGCTGCCGGTACTTTGTCGATCTGGTTCAATACCGGCACTTTTCGAAAAAGCTACACCAATAATTCTGCAAAAACGGTGACAATGAGCAGTGACAAGCGAGCGCAAATTTTGCAGTCGGTTTTAGGGCAGGCCAAACAGCTGAAAGATCAGGGCTTTAATGTGGCGGTTAATATTTTTGCTGGTGATAAGTCAGGCTCCGCCGAAGCGATCGACTGGTCTTACTTGGCGGGCAGTGATCTGCAAACCTATAACTCATTTTCTGGGCAACTCCTAGCCGCAGGAATTGGCAGCTGGAAGTATACGGGCAACTAAGCTTAATAATTTTTCTAAAGTTGCGGAACAATTTCGTTCAAGGCAGCTTGTACGGTCTTGGCAGTAATGCCGCTTGTCTTAGCGTAGCTGAGTTCAGCTTCTAGGTCACTCGGCATTGTGTTGTATTCGCCAGCGGCTGGGTCAGTATCAACCTGATGATATACCAGTACCAGCCAGGTTTTGGTGGCTAGCGCTTGGTCAATCCAAGACTTAACTTGCGCGACGGTTGTGGTGTTTTCAACATTTTGCACTTTGATATCGTAGATGTCGAAGGCATCTTTGCTGTTGAAGCCAGGCTCGACTCCGCGATGTGAGCGGTAGCCTGCTGATTTTATCGCGTTCAGCACGGTCGAGTTGTAGGCGCCATATGGGGAAGCAAAGTTATTGATGGTCGTCCCAGTAAGAGTTGTTAGCCTGGACTTAGAGTTAACTAGCTCGTTGCGCAGTTTAGTTGCTCCAAGCGTGGTTAGGTCTGGGTGTGATACGGTATGTGATCCAATTTCATGACCTGCTTTTTTAAATGCCTTGACCTGTGCGTTGGTCATATACTCAGGTTCGTCAGGATCGTTAAGAAACCCTGAAACAATGTATTGGGTTGACGGGATACCATACTGCTTCATTAGGGGCAAGCCGTTGGTGTAAATACTTGTCCAGCCATCATCAAAGGTAAAGCTAACCAATCCGCGATTAAAGCCAGTGGGTATATAGGTCGCTAGACTATAATCATCTGTAATCAGGTAACCGACCGAATGCAATACATGGAATGCGCTCACAAAAGCAGCATCTGAAGGCAAGCTAACAGCACTAGCAAACTTAGTCCAGGTTGTTGAAGCAACCGGCGCCCCAAGTGAAATATACTGCGTTGACCCATCAGTCTTAGCGATTGCTAGAAAGACTTCGGTGTCAACGTTCGACTGGTACCAGTCAACAAACTGATACTGCTGGCCAGGTACCACCGCTTGGGACGAGAATACCCACTTTGCATCGCCACTCGTATAGCTGGTAGTTTGTACTTTGACGCTTCGTGAGCCTGTATGGCCGGTTGATAAATAGCTAAATGTAGTGCTATTGGTGCCCCATTTGCCCGTAGCCCAGCTGGCGGGTTGAGTGCCACTGGCTGTTTCGAGGGAGGAATTCGGCACTATATTACCTGTGGTGACAGGTGGATCAACGGTGTAAGCGCCCAGGACAGCATCATCTAATTTGAGCGTGCCAACACTGCTAATAAAGTGAAACACGGTCAGCTGGCTGGTATTGCCAGGTGTATTAAAGGTAACGCTAGCTTGATTCCAGTCGCTACTGGCGGCCACATCAGCTAGCCACTGGTAGCTAGTGTTGCCACTGGTATCAGTTAGTTGGGCCACCAACTGACTGTTAGTGTCTGCTTTGTAGAAGTCGCTGTAAGTGTAGGCTGCGCTTGGCGATACGTTGACTGGATCAAAGTACCACTTGGCATCACCGTCGTTATAGCTGGTAATGCTTGTTTGCAAGCTGAAACTGCCACTATGCGCATCGCTCGAGGCGCTCATAGTGCGAGTATTTGTTCCCCAACCACCTGACAGCCAGTTATTTGGCTGACCAGCCGTCACGCTCTCAGCGGATGGATTAGCAATGAGGTTGCTACCAATCGCCGCATTCGCGGGTGTGGCGGCAGCAACAATCGACACAAATGTCAGGAGTCCGACGGCAATAAGGCATAAAAATCTTCGTATCATATGTTTCTTTCGCCCACCGTCCTAGATGATGAAAATAATATCCTTTTTTTATGCCAAAGTCAAGGGAGTACAGGGTAAGCATAAGCATATTATAAAATATGCTTTACAACTACGCACGAAAGTACTAAAATAAGACTCGTTATCAAAATGCATTGTGGGGTCTGGTGGGAGCCTGGTGCAATGAATAACTAAGGAGTCACTATGTACGGAGGCCCTAAAGTATTAGCCCTTCCTGCAACTGGCGCAGCAATTTTCATGCCTCGCACCGGTGCATTCAAGCCATTATTTTTCATGGCTGTTGCAATGGCGGCTTTTGGCATCATCAGCCTAGCTGCTAGCGGTGCATTCGCACTGAAGCGCCGCATGGGCCGCAACTAAGGTTGCGCTCAAGGTAAAACAGCCCGTATTCCGGGCTGTTTTTGCTCTGAAAGACTTATGAAACGCTTACACACTTGGACGAAATTAGGACTTGCTAGCTTAGTTTTGGGGCTTGCAGGTTTGAGCCCAGTTGCCTATTACCGCTGGGTAGCCCCCTTGAACCAGCCGCCGGTTCCAACAGTCGTAGCGCCTATAGACCAGCAGTTAGCTGTCGTATCTCCATCTGAACGTGTCATCAAAGGCACGCCAACTCATCTGGATATCCCAAGCCTAAATATGTCGCTGGCAGTGGCAGAAGGTTCCTTCAATCATGCAACAGGTCAGTGGACACTATCGCTTAATAAAGCACATTTCGCCGATATTACTGCCCCAGCCAATACTAAGATGGGTAATACGCTCATCTACGGGCACTATCGTCCCGAAGTTTTTGCAAGCTTGCATCGGATTGCTGCCAACAGTGAAGCAATTGTTACTACAGACAATGGCTATCGTTTTTTCTATAAGTTGCAGGCAGTTCACGAAACCTCACCGAGTGACACGAGTATGTTTGCATACAACGGACCGCCTCAATTAACGTTGCAAACCTGCTCCGGTGCCTTTTTTCAAAATCGACAGTTATTTACCTTTACTTTTGAACGCTACGAAACAGCTAACCAAAAGGCTTAGTGCGAGAACGTTCGAGTTAGACCGTACAAACGATAGGCTAGGTAGCTTACAAGCGTTGCAAGCGGAATGCTGAGCGCAACTGCGCGGCGAATACGTTGTTTTAGGTTCTGGTGTTGTCTGGCGCGTTTACGCCGCAAAGCTTTGCGTTCAGCTTGTTTGCGTTGCAGCTCTTCTGCCGCATTCTGTAGGTGAGCCAGCCATTGCCTTTGGTGTTGAGCCCAGTTGTCGATATTTTTTGCTGTGGCTGAATAGTGTACGACTTTTACAGGGCGGTGGGTGGTCTGTCGTACAACTGGGTTGCGAACGGCCTTTCGGGGCCTCATTGCGCAACGTCCTTGAGTGCATTTTGGTCAAGGGCGTAGCGTCGACCTTTTACACTCCAGCCGACAATATCGCCACGATACTTATGCATGATTACTACCTCAACATAGGCAATAACAAAAATCCCCAGTTCAATCCATCGCAGAAAGTAAAAGTAGGGCAGTGACTTGAGTACGGAAGCTCGCTTGATAGCAATGGCAGAGAAGATGGCTAGGATCACGACTATCAGATAATCGCCCAATAGGACCGCCGGAAGGATAAACCATTTGTGCGTAACGATCATAACAAATGGCACAAAGACAAGCATCTGAATGAGGTAGTACAGCGCTTCGAACATCTGGTACCCCAAGCTCAGATCGATCCGCTTGAAGCGCCGGCCCACCTTATATTTGGTTACCCCCTGAAAGAAACCGCGCTGCCAACGAAGGTTTTGTTTGCAGAAGTCTCGCAAGGTCTGAGGGTCCTGTGTATAGTTAACGGCCTCGGGAATGAAACGAATCTTTCCTAATCGTTTGCGGTGCACCTGTAAGGTGATATCGAAGTCTTCAGTCAAACCTTTGGAGGTTAGGTCAAGGTCTTTGATAATATCAGTCTTAAAGCATGTAATCGGCCCCGGGAAAACCGAGATCATTCCCAGAAATGATTGAATACGGCGTAGCAAGTGTTGCCCGTAGGTGTAACAAAACGCTCGATAGTTGCTAATCCAATTCCCCCGCAGGCTTTGCACAAAACCAACAGCCACCGCATATTTCTTAGCGTTTAGCTTTCGTTTATAGAGTTTGAAGTAATCTGGGCAGAATACACTATCTGCATCAGCTACGTGCAGCCACACATATTTTTCTGGGAACTTAAAGTGCTGAATAGCTTTGTGAATAGCAAGGCCTTTGCCGCTATGCTCCACGGTCAAAACCTGATTTTTCCCTAGGGCCTTGCGGGCAATTTTGCGTGTGTTATCTGATGAAGCGTCATCAACGACAAAGATATCTTGCTTATCGAGCCCGGCGGCCATTGCCGATTTGATAGTAGCAGCAATAATCAGCTCTTCGTCATGAGCAGGCAATAGCAGGGCTAATTTGCGGCGCTTAGCCGTCGGAATGCGTTTCATCAATCACCTCTGTAAATAGGATACTCATTTTATCATAAAAAAGCCATCAATGCAAGCAACATACTTTGGTGCTACTTCTACAATTACAAGCGACTAGGGCTTAAATATCGTGCATTAAGGTGATTTGTGCACCAAGACTATTGAGTCGTGCGGCCAGATCTTCATACCCGCGATTGATCGAGTAAACGTTGCGAAGGATTGATGTCCCTGGCGCGGCCAGCATAGCTATTAGTAGCAGCACGGCAGGTCGTAAAGCAGGCGGGCAGACAATATCGGCAGCACTAAACTTGGTTGGACCATCAACAAACGCGCGATGAGGATCAGCGAGCGTGACGTTGACATTCAACTTGCGGAGCTCGGTGTAGTACAGGGCGCGCTCTTCGTAGACCCAGTCGTGGATCAGAGTGCGGCCTTTAGCAACAGCAGCGATTGGCACAAAGTATGGCAAGTTATCGATGTTGAGGCCGGGGAAGGGTCGAGCATAAATTTTCTCATCCAAAGCGGTGAGCGTGCCGTCGTGTTTATAAACGGTGATGTCGCACAAGTCGGTTTGACCATTGTCGGCTTTGTACCGACTGCTCTGCTTGATCTGTAGTCCCATTTTCTTAAGCTTAAGTAGCTCCAGCTCGAGAAATTCAATAGGACAGCGTCGAACGGTAATTTGAGAGTTAGTCGTGACGGCTGCAGCGATAAAGGTCATGGATTCGATCGGGTCTTCGCTCGGTGCATATGTAATGTTCTTTTTGATTTCTTTGACGCCCCGAATTCGTAAGGTGCTTGTGCCGATGCCCTCGACCTTCACTCCTAGACGCCGTAAGAAAAAGCAAACATCTTGCACCATGTAATTGGCGCTGGCCATCTTAATGACCGTTTCTTCCTCAAATTTCGCAGCCGCCATCAGGAGGTTTTCGGTCGTTGTGTCGCCAGATTCGTAGAGTACTATCTCGGGTGTGTGCTTTTTGTTGACACTCACGTGGTAGTGGCCGGTTTTGGCAACGATGTTAACGCCGAGTTCCTCAAGCGCAAATAGATGCGGTTGCACGGTTCGGGTTCCGAGCTTACACCCACCGGCATAGGGAATCTGGAATTCATCAAACAAATGCATGAGCGGCCCAAGCATCATCAGAACGCTACGTGTTTTGCGGGCAGCTGCCTTATCCATTTTGGCTAGATTAAGGGTGGTTGGTGGCTTAATCTCAAGATCTTGTCCGGCCCAGCGCACGCTAACACCAATGCTTACTAAGACTTCGATGATGCGATTAACCTCTTCAATCTTGGGCATCAACTTGAGTCGGGTGGTACCCTTATTTAATAGCGCCGCGAACAGCAAGGCTACAGCGGCGTTTTTGGACACCTTGGTATCGATCGAACCTTTTAGCTCGTGCCCACCTTCTACACGGAAGTTGAGTGAAGTGCCAGAAATGCTAATAATTGGTTTGTTGAGTACGTCGCTGATGCGTCCGAGGGTTTCGAGACTGAGGTTTTGCTTGCCGTGCTCAATACGGTTGACGGCAGACTGACTGGTGTGCAAGAGGTGCGCAAAAGCGGCTTGAGTGAGGCCTCTCTCTTGTCGTATCTGGTAAATTAACTGCCCAATTTTTTCGTTAGTGGTGGACATAGCCAAAAATATATACCAAAAAAGGTATCAAATCAATATTGATTCCATATTAATTTTCTGAATTATATTGGAGTTTTTGTCCGTTATCGAGCGTTGTAACAATAAAGTACTTGGTACAGTCTTTGCCGCTGCAGTTTTCATTCCCATCTTTGGCGGCAGGTACATAGGCGTATTGGCTCCCGTTCTTACCAATAAAGCGCCCGTTCGGATCTTTGAAGACATTTAGGCTTGCTCCAGGCATGTTTTTAGACACATACGCTTCTTGACCAACTGCAATATTGCCCCGGCTTGGGTAGTAGCCATTTTTGTTTTTGTAAATTTCAAGAGCAGTTTTTATTCCTTTCAGATCGGCAAATCTTTCCTTGTCACCATCGGTTGTAGCGTTCTGCGTAGATTTATTAAAAAGATGATCATCCACAATCCCATAATCGACTAGACCGAATAAATCGTACGATTTCGACACCTCAATGGTTTTATTGGCAGCAGTAACTTTGAAGTCTAAGGTTGCGTCTTTGTACGGCCGGCCGCTATAGCTAATCTGAACTATTCTTTTGGTCTTAGGATTTATCCAGATCGAAAAAGGCAAACTATTGGACATCTGGTTCGCCTGACTGTAGCTAATCAATGATTCGCTAAGAGGGTTTGCGACATTGCCGGATCCAAACAGTGTTACTAGACTTAGAAAATTGTCTCTGGTTAAGGTAATTTCGTATTTACGAGCCTGAACTCCGTTGACGTTTTCAGTGCCGTCGATCTTCGGCGTTATGTTGTATATATCCGTATTTACTGTTTCAGGATTAATATTACTCGGTGATTCACCAGACTGTAATAGATAAAAGGGTACCTCAACCCATTTATCCTGAGCATCCTTTAATTTTGCCAGATCAGCCAGTTTAGCAATCTCTTCGGCAAGCCCGGGCTTACCGATGTTGGTATATTTTTTCGCTAAGTCGACAGAATTTAGTACGTTATTGAGATTTACAAACGACTGACCGTTAATATTTCGATAGCTAATGGTTGGGGAAATAATAAAATCAGAAATCGTTAATTCGCTGCTAGAATTGGAGTTTTTGTCTACATCGGCATTGAAGTTGAAGTCTGGGGCATTATTGTCGCCCTGATCAATCTTGCCGGTAATATGGTAGCCATCTTTTTTGTTAGCAAAATTTTCTAAACCTTTTTTAAATACATTTTCTGGTTTATTTGGTATGTACACACCAATGACATAGCCAACGGCTCCTAGAGCGAGTAGTAAGACAATGGCTAGGGATATAATTAGTGGCTTTTTAGACTTTTTAACTCTATTATTCGATTTTAGTATTGGTTCTGAGCTAGAGCTTTTGGTGTCTAGTGATTCTACTTTGTTTTCATTGTTCTGTTGAGTATTTTCTTCTTTCATAAGCATAAGTGTAACAGCTCCAGATGTTTTCTTCTACTCAGTCATCCTGGTACCAGTCGATAAAATCCGTTAGTCTATATATATGATATAGCTATTCATTTCGGCGTCTAACCTAGATAAACGAATAAATAGCTAATTGGAGGGAAAGAATGAAAGATACGGTAATTGCTAAACTAATCAAGGCTGAGACCGAGCGCCAGTTGCGGGGGCTCGAGATGATTCCCAGCGAAAACCACACATCGGCTGATGTTTTAACGGCCCTAGGTTCACGATTAACCGACAAATACTCCGAAGGTTATCCGGGGGAACGTTACTACGGTGGCTGCGAAGTGGTGGACCAGGTGGAAAATTTGGCTCGCGATCGTGCCAAGCAGCTATTTGGTTGCACACATGCGAATGTGCAGGCCTACTCTGGTAGCCCGGCAAACCAGGCGATTTACTTTGCCTTGCTTGATCCAGGCGACACTGTTATGGGCATGAGTTTGTTCTATGGTGGGCACATGACTCACGGGCTGAAGGTTAACTTTTCAGGCACAACCTATCGCTCGGTGCAGTACACCACCGACAAAGATGGTTTTATGGATTACGATGCTATCGCTGAGCTGGCACACAAAGAAAAACCAAAGCTGATTATTGCGGGCACCACCGCCTATCCCCGGATTATCGACTGGAAAAAACTACGCAAAATCGCCGACTCAGTCGGGGCATTTTTGGCAGCGGATATTTCACACATCTCTGGGTTAGTGATTGCTGGTGTGCACCCTTCGCCCATCGGTATTGTCGATATAACCATGACGACGACACACAAGACCTTACGTGGGCCGCGGGGCGCGCTGTTGCTGTGCAATGGCAATCCATCGAATCCATTGCGTAAGCCGGAACGTACAGTAGAGAATATGCCGTCGCTCATCGATCGCGCTATTATCCCAGGTCTGCAAGGCGGTCCGCATAATCATCAGACTGCTGCAATTGCTGTTGCGCTGGGTGAAGCCTTGCAGCCATCTTTCAAAGAATACGGGAAACAGATCGCCAAAAACGCGCAGGTGCTGGCCAAAGAACTGAGTAGTCGCGGCTTTGAGCTGGTTACTGGGGGCACCGATAACCATCTGATGGTAATAAATCTTGCCAACAAAAATATCAGCGGCAAACAGGGCGAAGTTGCGCTTGGCAAAGCTGGCATCACGGTCAATAAGAATACCGTTCCGTTCGATCCTCGTACGCCATATGACCCAAGTGGCATACGTCTTGGGACCCCTGCCCTGACGACTCGTGGTATGAAAGAGAAGGAGATGCTGCAAGTTGCCGACTGGATCACGCAAGCTATTGCGGCGCACAACGACGACAAAAAACTTGCCACTATTCATAAGCAGATTACTGAATTTGCGCTTGATTATCCATTGCCGAGTTAAATTTCGGGGATTGGCTCAAAGCGAATGACTGGATGGTGCTCGGCGAGCTCGCGTGCTTGGCTTTCGAAGTCATCTAGGATGATGCGGGCTAGTTGGGCACGAACTTTATCCAGCGTTGGTTTATCGGACAAGAAGTTATAACCCATATTGCCAAAACCAAAGATAATGGCTCCCATACGCAAGATCATCTGCGGAGTAGGTGGTAAGGCATTGGCTGCGTCGGCACCAATATTCAGGCCATGCACGGCAATAACACCGATCGAACGACCAAAACTTTTTTTGTCCCGGTCTGTTTTGATATCGTGAAATGTTTCTTCGGCTTCTTCTTCGAAGCTCGCAGCGTCGCGCAAAGCATTCATGGTCAGGATGCTTTGCCAAACAGCCGTGTTGATTTCCTCTAGCTCTTTGCGACGTCTCCGTTCGCTCAACTCGGGAGCGGGATCGATTTCTACTTCTGTGGCGGCAATTCCTTCGTGTATCTCATCTGTGCTGCCTATTTCTTCGAATCCACCATCTTCGGCCATTGAGCCAAAATTGACTTCGGTTTCATCGCCAAAGTCACCGGTTCCAATCACAATCTGACCAGCATGCTCAATATTGGCGTGAATACAGCCCTGAGTGAGTGCTTCGGGATCGATGACAACCCCTAAGCTGGTCTGTGGTCGGCCGAGGCGTGTATCGAGTAGTTTCTCGATATAGACATCGGGCACTTCGATGCCATGTTCTTTTGCCAGCTCGGTATAGACGCGTGGCACGGGCACAAGACGAGCGTCGTCCATGTCTTCAGCGTGTGCAGCGCCGATCAAGGCCTCGGCATGTCTGAGGGGCATCGGGGTTAGGGCGTGTACCTCTGTCAGTGCCTCTTGACGAGCGGCGGCAAAACCTCCGGTGGTTTGGTCAATCATTGCACCATATTATCATAGCCTGTCAAAAACCGCAGCTTGATTGCTCAGAGCTAACCAATCCTTAGCTTGGGAGAACCCGGAAGGGGTAGGATAGAGCAGGATCGGCCGGTATGTCTTTGATGAGACGAGGCGTTACCTCCCCTTTCATGAGCTCGCGTATATCTTGATGAACACCGTAACGAAAAACTCCTAGGCTCCGCTCGATATCACTTGGCAAGAGGATTCCGCGTTGCCGTGCTAAGGGCAAAATCATGCTCGCCACACTATTCTCAAAAACTGCTCGTCCCAGACTGGTTACAAGATGCACACTGCGCAAGCGATTTTCATCTCCTAACAGCGCATCAAGCAGGTCAATGGTTTCCAGTGTGCTATGCCCAGCCTGAGACAAATTGTCAGTAGCTTCTTCAACTCTGCAAAAGTACCCAAAAGACTGAAAGTGGGCATAATCAAAATTGTCAGGCGTGGGAGAGAGGCCGAGTTGCGTAAGGGCTGCGAAGAGTGTTTGCCGGGGCTCGATAAGTGGTTCCAGCAGTTGCTCAGATGGATAAGGTGGCTGTGTCTCGCCTATGTGGTCGCTCGGCAATGCCATAGGGCAATTGTATGCTTACATTATTCGGCAGACAATAAATAATGTAAAAACCACAAAAGAATCATCGAATCTTACGGCGAACAAACTTCAATCCACTCCACGTATCATCAATAGCGCAAACCTTGATGTCTACCCAGCCACGCGGTAGGATCAAATTACGAAAAGTCTGCTCCGTTAGGTCAGATGGCACTCCGCTGGCTTTTTTTGGCCAACTAACCCACAAACCTTTCGAACTTGTCTCCAAATCGTGAGTTTCTAGCCACTTGCTCACTTCGGTTTCAGATGTAAAAAACGTGTGTGTCCAGTCCGGGCTTTGTCCGTTGAGTATGATCCTGCCATCGTGAAGTAAGTCCGCGAACCACTCAGGTGCGTGTAATAAAACAACGCACTGGCCGGGCTGGTAGCCAAGCTTTTTCAGTAACGGCGTTTCAGTTAGTCCACTCATGACCACCAGCGAACTATAATCAGAATAAAGGCGATACAACTCAGTGGCAGTGACAATAACCAGAGGGACAAGAACACTAGGGTGCGTGTTTTGAGCCGGCGCTCATGGGCTTCGCCGAAAAATAACTTACCGCTCAAGATATAGTGTCGAATGCTTCGTTTGGCTTCGAGCAACATCAGTGCGGGCAGAAGGATAAAAAACCATAAGAGTATGTCCATCATCGTACAAGCTCGGGTTCCTGTTCTAGGGTGATATCGAACTTGCGCTCCACGTCGTGAATAATAGCGTTTCGAAATGCTAACAAGTCGGCAGTTGAGCTGGCCGAGCGGTTAACTAACACGAGCGGTTGCTGGGGCCAGGTGGCCATGCCGGTTTTTGGATCGTGTTTGTCTCTGTAGCCTGCTTGTTCAATAAGCCATGCAGCCGAAATTTTGACACGATTATCAGGCATCGCCCAGTGCGGTATCTCCGGATATGCTTTTTGTAGCCCTGCAAAAAATGACTGAGAAACAATCGGATTGGCAAAAAATGAACCATTGTTGGCAACTTTTTTTGGGTCGGGAAGTTTTTTGGTCCGTATGGCAATCACGGCTTCTCGCAAGGTCTTGGGCGTCACCACACGGGTGCCCTGAGTGCGTAAGTATTGAGCAACAGCCGGGTAGTAAGGTGGTCGAGGGTTGATATGACGCAGCTGGAAGGTCAGCTGCACGATAATAAATCGGCCCCTATCTTTCGTTTTAAAGCGACTAGTCCGATAACCAAAGCTACATTTGTCTGCCGGAATGGTAATGAATTGATGCGTTTTGGTGTCAAAAACCTCCACCCCTACCAGTGTTTGGGCAATTTCTTGGCCATAAGCACCGACGTTTTGCACTGGGGTGGCTCCAGCTGTGCCTGGGATGAGACTCAGGGCTTCAATGCCGTGGAGACCAGCATCAACGGTGCGCTGTACCACGCTGTCCCAGTCTTCTCCGGCACCTACCGTAACGTAACTTATCTCTTTGCTTTCATTTTGAACTCTAAAGCCAGCGATGGCGTTGACAATGATTAGTCCATCAAAGCCTTTGTCGCCCCACACAATGTTGCTGCCACCACCGATCGCCTTGTAGGATAGCCGCTCTTTTTCGGCCCAGTCTATTGCACTAGCAAGCTCATGCTTGTCATGAACCGTTACTAAGTGCTTGGCCGGCCCACCCAGCCGCATAGTAGAGTGATCTTTGAGAGAGACATTATGTTGAATGCGCATCATAAGCATTATACGGTAAAACTTGTGCTTGCACTGACTTACAGATGGGGCTACCATGGTTTTATGAGTGATGAGCGAGTGAGCGGAAAACCGTTTAAACAGCTGGGCACGACCCTGCGACGTGTTCGTGAATCAAAAAATCAAAGTCTTGCCGAAGTTTCAGGTGCGGTAGAAATTGAGCCAGATTCTCTTGAACAATTTGAGGCTGGCATTAGCCGTCCGAGTGAAGATATTTTGCTGTTGATGATTAGCCACTTTAACCTGCAGGACGAAGAAGCGACCAAGCTGTGGGAGCTCGCGGGATATAGTGATCAAAAAGGGGAGGCCAGCAGTACTACCCAGGAAACAGCGCAGCAGATTGCTTTGGCCCCACCGGCAGACATGCGAGTTATTTACACAGACCTAGTTCATGTTTTGGTGAACGATTATGGAGTAATCATCAACTTTTTGCAGGGTGCCGGGCCGAATAACCAGCCACTTGCTGTCTCGCGCGTCGGTATGAGTCGGG
Source organism: uncultured Candidatus Saccharibacteria bacterium (assembly GCA_964530555.1). Taxonomy (GTDB): domain Bacteria; phylum Patescibacteriota; class Saccharimonadia; order Saccharimonadales; family AWTP1-31; genus CAZHBD01. The sequence continues at coordinate 46,144 of CAZHBD010000002.1, forward strand.
AACATGCCGAAAGCCTGCTGGATGTTCTGCAAAAAACCCTACAGCAACATGTTACGAAGCGACCCAAAAGTCTCCCACCCAACCAGCAGTCGAACCAAGATAAAACACAAGCTCAGTAGTTTTAGCAGGGCCAGATGCTGATATGTCGGTGCTAGAGTTTCTTTCCCAGGACGCGGTGACGGTTGCTCAGGAGCTGCTGGGATGGCGACTTTACTCTCACGCAGCTGACGGCACAGTAACTGGGGGCCGCATTATCGAAACCGAGGCCTACAACCAGGATGACGCCGCTAGCCATAGTTACCGTGGTAAAACTCCGCGGACCGAAGTAATGTTTGGCCCCTCTGGCCGTGTGTATATCTACTTTACGTATGGTATGCACTGGTGCATGAATATCGTTGTGGGGCCCAGCGGGCGTGGCGAAGCCGTATTTATTCGGGCAATTGAGTTGGATCAGGGCAGAGAACTCGCACGTAGTCGGCGGGGTCACCGACCCGACAGCCAGCTGACCAATGGCCCAGCAAAAATCTGTGAGGCTCTGGGTATCACTGGCGCTGATAATGGCGCGGTAATTGGTGGACAACGGTTTGAACTACTCCCGCCAGATCAACCACTAGGTGCAATACATCGCACAGAGCGCATTGGTATCAGCCAAGATACCCATCGTCTATGGCGTTTCGTGATGCAGTAAATGCTATACTGCAACAATGAACGATGCTTTTCGTAAGTTTGCCCAAAAAGTCTCCAGTGTTGTTGGCTCAGCGCCGACCTTTGCTGTCGCCTTGCTGGTCATCGTGGTCTGGGCCTGTACCGGTCCCATCTTCCATTTTTCGGACACTTGGCAGCTCATTATCAATACTGGTACTACCATTGTGACGTTCCTGATGGTGTTCCTGATTCAAAACACACAGAACCGCGATGCTCGTGCCATGCACCTCAAATTGGACGAGCTGATTGACAGTATTAAGGGTGCGTCAGATTCCTACATTGACCTCGAAGATCTGAGCGACGAAGACTTAGACCGCCTGCATAATCATTTTCAGGCGATGCATGATCGGATCGAAGCCAAGCGCAAAAAGCGCCAGCAGCTCAAGGGTTAGTGAAGTCTTCCAGCATTCTAGCTGCCCACCAGCCGGCAATTGCGCCAAACAGCCCGCCAACGATGCCCCATAGTGAGAATATGCCAGCGTACCACAGGCTGGGGATCCAACCACCAATTGCTGAGCCGATGCTGATGAGTGACCAAAAAACAAACTTTTGCATATGCCTATTGTAACCTACTCAAACCCCCGCTAAGGTGTTATAATTTGTCTCATTCAGCACCGGTAGCTCAGCGGATTAGAGCATCTGTCTTCGGAACAGAGGGTCGGGGGTTCGAATCCCTCCCGGTGTACCACGAAAACGCCTCGGCCACTCGCCGGGGCTTTTTCGTGTCCGTGGGTTCGAACATCCGACGCCAAGGGTTGCTAAGAGGTGCTAGCGGGAAAAAACTCTCATGCTTGCTATTGTTCATTGCGCCTGCTTGAATAATTGTATGATTGAAATTGATGGCGTCCGAAACGAACTGCACAGGCCTTGCACTGAAGCCGGTGATTATATCTCTGACAATTATAGGGATCTGATTGATCTTAGCACCAGCCCTGATCGAACTGCTGTGCCAAATGTCGTACGGATTGCGAGTCTCGTTCGTCGTTTGAATCGCAATTTGGCGACAACCTCGGCTATTTTGGTTGGCACAGAGCTTGACCCTATATATGAAGACGTAATTTCTCAGCTGAATGAAATCAATGCAGACCTCCCTGTTGATGCACTACATCCACTCGTCAGAGACGAATCACGCTTCACAGATTATTCGGGCTCATATCGGTGGGCTAGCTAAAGCGGCTGAATTCACCCCGCCTACTACAAGCCCTGTAGTTGACGTTTGCTATAGTTAGAACATGAGCGACCAACAAGCCCGCGTTGGGGTAGGGGTGTTTGTGATCAAGGATGGAACATTTTTGGCGTTGCAGCGCAAAGGTTCACACGGGCCAGGAACGTGGTCCGTACCAGGCGGACATCAAGAGTTTGGTGAATCGTTTGAAGAAACGGCGAAGCGCGAGATTGCCGAAGAAGTCGGGCTTACCATTCGCAATATCCGTTTTGGAGCCATCACCAACGACTATTTCAAGGACGAAGGCAAGCACTATGTAACCATCTGGATGCTGTCCGATTGGGTGAGCGGAGAGGCTAAAATACTTGAGCCAGAAAAGTGTCAGGCCATTGCCTGGGTGAAGTTTGATGATTTACCATCTCCGCGGTTTGTGCCTTGGGAAAGCATGCAGCAATCACCTTTTGCACGCAGCATACGCGCTGCAATAAACAGCAGCAAGCTATAGCAGAACTGGCACTCTTGACATGCGAGTGCCAGTTTCCTATAGTGAAAGTGTTGCCCTTTGCAACAGCAACATAGAACAAAAAGGAGGTTTGTTATGGCACTCGTACGTTGGGATCCATTCTCGGATCTAGACAGTCTTCACAATCAAATTAACACTATGTTTAATCAGGCGTTTACCAGCCATAGTCCGACGCTTGCATCAGCAACAACCGACATTTATAACGACGATAAAGGCATGACTATCGAAATGCAGCTGCCGAACTTTAGCGAAGATGAAATTAGTGTGCAGCAGCATAACAACAGTCTTGAAATCAAAGCCGAACACCAAGAAAAAGAAGAGCACAAAGGACGTAAGTACCTGCTAAAAGAAAGTAGTAGTCAATACTTCAGGCGGTTTACTCTGCCGCGTAACAGTGACGCCGAGAATATTAAGGCTGAATTTGAGAAAGGTCTGCTCAAAGTGCATGTTCCATTCAAAGAGCTACCAGCACCAAAGCAGATCTCGGTAAAAACTAAAAAGTAGTTTGTTTTCGAACCTTATTGCATAATTAAGGCATGTTACGAAGTTTTGAAGATGTCGATAATTTGCTGCGGTCGTATATCCCTGCTGCAGGACATTTCAAGGACAAATACACGCTCGACAATATGCGCGCCATAATGGCGGCGCTCGGTAACCCACAAAATGCTTACAAAGTGGTGCATGTTGCCGGTACTTCCGGCAAGACCTCGACGGCCTATTTTTTGGCAAGCCTATTGCATGCTGGCGGTGCCAAAGTTGGGCTGACGGTCTCGCCGCACATCGACCATGTGAACGAGCGCGTACAGATCAACCTCCTGCCACTGGCTGAGGAGCAATTTTGCCGTGAGCTGGATGAGTTCTTAGGATTAATTAACAAGTTACGTATAAAACCCAGTTATTTTGAACTGCTGGTGGCCTTTGCCTTCTGGGAATTTGCCAGACAGGGGGTCGACTATGCGGTTGTGGAAGTTGGCCTTGGGGGCTTGCTTGATGGAACAAATCTGGTAACGCGAACAGACAAAGTGTGCGTTATCACAGACATTGGCATGGACCATACGGCCGTACTGGGTGGCACTATCGAAGCCATAGCTGAGCAAAAAGCGGGCATTATTCATGCTAACAACCAGGTGTTTTGCTTGCAGCAAAGTCAGCCAGTCGTAGATGTTTTTGTGAATGAAGCGCACCGGCAAAACGCGCAGCTATATATTTGCAAGGAAGCCCCGGAGCACGGTGCGCAAAACTTGCCTCTCTTTCAGCGGCGAAACTGGAGTCTGGCCGTTCAAGTCTGGCGGTTTATGAAACAACGGGACAAGCTTACTGCTCTGTCGCCAGAGCAACTGGCGAAAGCTGCGCGGGTGCATATTCCAGCGCGCATGGAAAAAGTACAGGTTGGTGGCCAAACATTGTATCTGGATGGCTCGCATAATGCTCAGAAGGTAACAGCTTTGGTACGGTCGCTGAAAGAGTCGTTGGACGGAAAAACTGTAGCTGTGCTCTTAGGAATGGTGGAGGACAAGGACGCATCAGCACCAGAAGTTATGGCGCAACTTCACACATTGACCGACAGCATTATCATCACCGAGTTTGCTGGTGCTCAGGACATGCCTAAAGTTTCGTTGCCGATCGATCACTTGGCCGACCTTGCCAAAGCTGAAGGCTTCACTACCATTATTGCTGAAAAAGATGCAGAAAAAGCACTAACTACTTTATTAACGCAGCAAACAGACGTGTATTTGGTGACAGGCTCATTTTATTTGCTTAACCATATTCGTCCTATAGTGTTAAATAAGAATCATGATTAAATGCATTGCCGCCATCGATACCAAACGTGGTTTGGCAAACGAGCAGGGGATCCCGTGGCAAGGAAAAATCCCCAGTGACGTCCGTCATTTTCGTGCCGCCACGCAGCATAGTATTGTGCTTATGGGCTACAAAACTTACGAAGAATTCACTCAACCGTTGTCTGATCGCCGCAACCTAGTAGCCACTCACACAAACTTGCCATTACGACCTGGGTTTGAGGCGTTGTCCGATGCTCGGACTTTTTTAGGGCAAGTAACTGAAGATATATGGGTGATTGGTGGTGCTGGTCTGTTCGCTTCGGTGCTTGATCTAGTGGATGAGCTCGATTTGACTATGCTTGAAGGCGATTTTGGCTGCACAAAGCTGTTCCCTGAGTTCACAAAAGCATTTGAAAAAACCTTTGAAACTGTGCCCATAACCGAAAACGGTATCACCTTTCGTTTTACAACTTGGCGACGAAAATAAACCCCCGGCAAACTCTGGTAAACGAACCATTTTTAGCGTAAGCTTTAAGAGAAGTAATTATCGGGTAATATGTGAGGGAAAAAAGAAGTATAACGTTTGCCGATCGTGTGGGGCGCCTTGCCAAGAAAAAGGCGTATCTGGTGTTTGGTACGTTGTACATGCTCACCCTGATTGGCGTGTTGTTTGCTGGTAGTTATCGAGCAAGTCGTAAACTTATATATAACCTCGGTAGCCAAGCCAATGCTGGCTGGTTACGTGTCTTTGGGTACACCAGTATTATCGATACGATCATTTTCGGACTGATATTTATTGGTTTGGCGGCCTATGCATGGATTGATTATCGGTCGCACCGAAAGCCCCTCGTTGATGAGTCGCCAGGGGTTAAGTATTCGTTCACGCATCACGTCAAAGTCGTTAGTATTCCATTGATCCAGTACCGTTGGAAAGCGTATGCTTATAACTTTGGCGCTCTTTTGGTTGGCACGGCGATTATTGCTGTTTCGCTTTTCACCGTGATTTCAGGCGTTTTTGCTGCAGTACCGGTTGTAACGACCTCGACGGCTGGGACGATCACTACCACCAGTGCGGTTCTGAATGGCTCGGTGGAAAGTTCCGACCAGCCCGTTACGTCACGTGGCTTTGAACTCGGCGAAACAACAAGCTACGGCCAGACCGTTAGCGAGTCGGTGTCGGCCACAACAACCTTTGATAATACGTTTACGTCTCCTTCAGGGTCTGCTCGAGCCATTGCCATCGACAACAATGGCTTTGTTTACGTAACACTCGACAACGATCAAAAAGTACAAAAACTCGATAGTAGTGGTGCGTTATTGGCAGAGTGGGGGTCGTTCGGAACTGGCTTAGGTGAGTTCACCTACCCTCGAGGTATCGCTGCAGATAGTAACGGCTATATTTACGTGTCCGACACGACCGGTCGTATTCAAAAAATTGACACAACAACCGGAACAGCAACACTCTTTGCCTCAGGCCTAGGCTCGTTACAAGGGGTGGCTGTTGATACGAGTGGTAGTGTGTATGTCGTAGAAACTTCTGCTAACCGCATTGCTAAGTTCCAGAGCGACGGTACGCCAGTAGCGACCTATGGAACGACTGGATCCGGTGATGGGCAGCTAAACTCTCCGCAATACATTGCCGTGGACTCGGGTGGGTACATGTATATAACCGAGCTCAGTAACGAGCGGGTTCAGGTGCTCAAGCCTGATGGAACTTACGACCATAAGTGGGGTACCGGCTCCATAGGTTCCGGTGATGGACAGTTCTGTTACCCTGAAGGCATTGCTCTCGATTTAAGCAACAATGTTTATGTCGCTGACTATTGTAACTATCGAGTGCAAAAGTTTACCAGTAGTGGTACGTTTTTAGGCAAATGGGGTGATCAGGGCTCTGGAGACAATCAGTTCCAAAATCCGCAAGGGCTAGCGTTAGACGGTAGTAATCGAGTCTACGTCGCTGACTCCTCGCTCAACGTCGTAAAGCGTTTTATCCCAGGCTCTTCTCTTGGCGCTTTCGCGCTCAGCACTTCTGGGGCTGGTGAGCTAACATGCAATACTACCTACCATTTTCGAGCGTTTGCCACCAGTAATGACGGTACGGCGTATGGAGATGACGCGTCTTTTACCACCGCGGCTTGCGGTGGGGGTGGAGGAGGCACGACCGTTCCTTCGGTTCCACAAAGTCTGACCATTAATACCCATAGCTCCACCTACCTGATAGTTACCTGGTTACCGCCAGCCGATGACGGCGGCGGCTCAATCGATCACTACGTTATTGATTATAAAAAACACAGCGACGGTGGCTGGACCGAGTGGAATAACAACTATCAAACCGATGGTCCAGGCACTCAGGTTATTGGAGCGTTGGACCCGAACACCTCGTATGATGTTCGTGTTGCTGCAGTGAATGGAGTTGGACAGGGCGCCTATGCAAGCGTGACTGGAAGTACGGTTGTTGCGGGGGCAAATCATACGATAAGTTCTTGTGTTGATTTGCAGAACATGGGCGATGACCTATCGGGTCACTACACTCTGGGACAGGATATTGATTGTAGTGCGACGTCGGATGTCGACTGGTTTTACCCTGGGAATGTATCAGGTTTTGTGCCTGTAGGTTTTTGTTGTTCAGACGATGGCTTTACTGGCACGCTGGATGGAGCGGGGCACAAGATTACAAATCTTCACATCGATGCTTATGGCGAGGCGGGTACGCGTCAGGTTGCTGGGTTGTTTTATCTTACAACTGGGGCAACCATCGAAAACTTGCGTCTCGAGAATGCCACAATATTCACTGGTGGGGTTGATGGGGGTAGCATCGTCGGTGGTCTTGTGGCTCATGCGGTCGACACCACGCTACAAAACGTCTCGACAAGCGGGACGATCTCGATGACCAGAAATTCAACTGATACTCACGTCATCATGCTTGGAGGGCTTGTAGGCTGGGCGGATGGTGGCAATACCATTACTAAAGCATATTCGAGCATGGATATTGTGACCGACATCGATAATAGGGGTAGCCCAAGTATAGGCGGTCTTGTCGGTACTAGCTTTACCACTGCTGATGTTGAGTTTACTATACACCTCAGCGATACATACTATCTTGGTACTATTACCGCAAACGGCAATTCAACCGATACATTCGGCGTTGGTGGTATTATATCGGCCTTATACCTAGGATCGGTATCTAACTCGTATTCTGCAGGCCAGATAAGTTACGAAAGTTATGGAACGCGTGTTGCTGGCGGTTTGATTGCGACTGCTGGCGGCAGTACCGTGAGCAATAACTTTAGTGTTACGTCAGTGCCCGACTCTGTAGGTGATCTCAACGGAGCGGGGAGCGGAGGCTTAATAAGCGCAGTTGTAGAGATGAGCGGTGGGTCGTTGCCTACTTCAACGGTCACCAATAACTTCTATGATCCAACTCAATCAGGCCAAAGCACTTGCTTTTACTACGTGGTTGACAGTGTGGTTGGTGCGCCTCCATCCGGCTCGTGCACCGCAGTTACTAATCCAGACTACTTTAAAGATAACTCTTCGAATCCTCCGCTTGACACCTGGGATTTTGGTACCGTCTGGTACTCGCATCTTAACGGCTATCCAACATTTGAACCGAGTGCTGCGTTGCCGACGGTCACCACCAACCCGGCAAGCAGCATTACCAAAATAAGTGCGCAACTCAACGGCACCATTAACGACGGTGGTGAGCACACGGTAACTAGCCGTGGTTTCCAATTTGGTACCACGACGAGCTATGGGCAGACACTATCTGAGACGCTTGGTAACACCCTGACCTTTAGTCATGAGTGGGGCTCCGCCGGTTCTGGTGATGGTGAATTTGGCGGAAGTTATGGTATGGTCACTGATAGCACGGGGGCGTTGTATACTTTAGATGTCACACATCAGCGAATCGAAAAGTTTACCAGTGATGGCGACTTCATTCGTTCTATCAATCTGTCATGCCAGACGCCTCAGTGTGCTGGAGCGAGTGTAGCGGTTGATGGGGGTGACAATATACTCGTTTCGATTCTTGATGCCGACTCAGTCGAAGGGATCTATTCTCGTATTGAGCGCTATGACTCAGATGGCAATTTGCTGGATGTTTTCGGAGACACAGGCCCTACTGAAGATCGACTAAGGGCCCCCTACGGTATAGCTGTCAATAAGCAGACCGGGGACATATACGTTGCCGATCATGCGGGCGGTGATGCTGACCCAACTCCGTATGCTCAGATACGACACTATAACGCTAACGGTGAGCTGCAGGGATCAATCGGTTCATTAGGTACTGGCCCGGGGCAGTTACAACTGGTAACTGGTCTGGCCATTGATAGTGCAGGTAACATTTACGGTGTTGATATGCAGCAAAGCCGAGTAACGGTATTTAGTTACAATGGTAGCTTTGTTCGACAATGGGGGTCTAGCGGGGTGGGAAATGGGCAGTTCGGTGGACCATTCGGTGTTTATATCGATGACACCGATCTCATTTACGTGACGGATTTTGCCAATAACAGAGTCCAGCTTTTTGACACAGATGGGACTTACCTCAGCCAGATATCGTATCCAGCACCTTCAGCAGTCGCTGGTGATCTAGCAGGAAATATTTTTGTGTTTAACTTCACTGATAATAAGGTGGGTAAGTTCTCCTACGCCTTTAGTGCTGGCGATTTTATGGCTCTGCGCTCGTCACTAACATGCAACACTACCTATCATTTCAGGGCTTTTGCGACGAACTCCGACGGTACTGGGTATGGTGTGGACCATAGCTTTACGACATCCGCTTGTGATCAAATCACGCCAACGCCGACTCCACCTAATCCTTTACCTACCACCCCACCAAAGCCAACGACTACTCGTAATCCAGGCTTTCCTGTTGTACCTGCGGCAATATCAACGCCAACGCTGCCGGAGTCAAGACAGCTTCCAAATCTTTTACAGCAGGCAAAACCAGCCAAATTTGTCAAAGCTAAATTCCGCAAGCAGCCGCCGACCATCTTCAATCTCAGCCCGTATGTCTTTATTTCACTTCTTCTGCTCTTGGCCCTGTTCTATGCTGTTCAGTCCCTACGTGACTACCAAGCTCAGCGCAGTATGCGTGAGACAGTGGAACGGATCAAAAAAGTCTCGAAGGCCACAAGTCAATATCTGGATATTTGTATGCACTACCTCACCACGCCCTTGGCAATACTGAAAGGAGCGCATGAATTGCTCACCAGCAAACAAGCCTTACCAGCTGACTTCTTGTTATCTTTGCAGAATAAGATAACGGGATTGGAACAATCTGTGAACAGCACAATCCAGGATAACCAACAGGTGCTTGCCGCACAGACAAATCAAGTACAGGCAGGTATTGTACAACAACCAAAACATTCGTTTAAGCAGTTCTGGGTCTGGGTGCTCGGTTTAGCGATCCTTATTGCCGGACTTGATTTGTATCTGACCTTCTCCGGTGCCTATACGTTCCCGGGCGGTCGTGCCTTAAACCATGCGCTCTGGTTTGGATTGGCAACCGTTCTAGCACTGATGTCCTATCTGGTATGGCGTCGACGTCACGAGCTACATCTCACACTCAAGCAACTGCACGATACGGAGGAAAATCTAGTGCAACAAAAGAGCCACTTACTGAATGTCACGGCTGAGCAGATTTCTGATCACGCCCGCCAACTACGCCAAGGCACCGAAGGCATGGAACAATTGCCGGATGCTAGGATGCTACTGAACGGTATGACGATGTTGGATCAACTGGCGGTCAGTCTCAATAAGGCGCAGTTCTTTGCCTCGTTGCCGGCAAGTGCACCAATCATTGCGCTTGGTTCGTTTTACCAGCAGCACGTCTTGCCCGAAATTCAGCAGAAGGCTGAGGCGAAGCAAATTGCTCTGTCAGCGCAAATTGATCCCCAAGCATCTATTCAGATGACCAGCCCCGAATTACAGCAAGTACTGGTAAGTATTCTTGATAACGCGGTCGAGTTTAGTGGCCAAAAGGGTGTGGTGGAACTCAAGGCCGCCCAACAGCATGGCAAAACTCGGATTACTGTATCGGATCATGGTGAGGGAATGAGTGATGAAGTGGTGCGAAATCTGTTTGAGCCACTGTCGCGCGGTACGAGCGCCGAGACGTTTAACCACAAAGGCCTTGGGCTTAATATGTTCGTAAACAAGATGATTGTAGAAAACCATGGTGGCACTATGTCGGTCTCCAGTCACCCGGGGCAGGGAACGACCGTTGCCATTATGTTGCCACCAATCGACAAACAAGCTGTCGGCATGGCCGAAAACAGCGTGAGCCCACAAGCTGCAACAATCTTCTCCGCAAGATAGCCGGAATTTGTATTATTCATAAAATTATTACAAAATGTGGTACTATTTTGTAATGTCTACAGAGAGGTTTCAAGAAGTTATTAGCGTACCTGATGTGGCCGATGGCAACCCGGCAACAGCTATTGCCCTGTCGGTCCATGCCCGCATTGAAACTGGTGAACAGGTGCCTATATTGAACTTGCCATTTACTTCCTGGCTTGTAAATCACTTTCATCATGGCATCAGCCATGATCCTGAAAAAGCGCGTCGTTATTCGCATGAATCCGAAGAACGACGCGTCGGCTTAGCCGCTCGTGCTTACAGCATGATGAGCTTTGCAGAGTTCGCTTACGAAGTAGCACATTTGGGAGAAAGGGAGCCTACCCGTTGGAGCGTTGTACAAGAGCACCCATTGCTTGGTGCGCGTAAACCAACCCTACAACGGCTTGGCATCGAAGCAGTTCGGCTCTTTGTGCCAGATGTCTACCCCAAGCGAAGTGGCATTCGCGCGGTACAGCGGCACTCAGAAGCGAGTTTTTCTGTCTGGAATACTGATGCATACCTCGAACTGGTGGACAGTGGGCTTCCAGTAGTGCTTACAAGGCCGTACTTTCTTGATGTCTTTCGGCCCGACAACGTCTCGTTTCGCGCTGGGGGGCGTGAAGTCGTTGTTAAGAGTTCGGGCAGCGGACTACCAGTAGAATGGGAAACGGTTCTTCAGACTGAGCTCGGTAAGTCGTCATACGATTGGCGTATGCATACTCCAAAATCCAGCCCCCCACGGCAAGTGCAGTGGCATCGCGGACCTGCAACCAGAATTGAACGGCTCAGATACTATTTTGGTGACTTAGGTGCAAAAACCCGACTGTTCATTGGCTACCCCAGTGAGCAGGTTGGTGTCATTGCCGAAATGCGGGAGCGCGGTGTGCCGGTCTGGATGCTGACCCTACCGCCGCGGGGTGCTCACGAAAAGCGCAACCTCGAGTTTGCCATGCGTCACGGCCTAGTACATGGTGAGCTAGCATTTAGCGATGCACATCGACCGAGTTTGCCTGAATTACGCCAGATTTTGCCAAAAATGCTGCCGACTATTTTGGGTGAACTGGATCAGCCAGAGCTACAATCGGACCTGTTGGGTAGCAAACCAGTCTGGTCGACTGAGCACTAAATGCACCTTGTTTAGTGTTTGGCTGAGCTGCAGTCTGCCTGCAATATGTACCATTTATCAAACAGAGTATTTACAAGTGGGTGGGTATTGACCAAAACTAGTAAACATACTGGATTCTTACCGAACAGTTAGATTTTATCCAAGCAAGGTCGTAATCTGTAATCTCTTTTCTAACCCCGTTGATGATAAAGTACTGGCCATTTGAGCTCGAGTTTTGTATGGAAGGCATTTTATCTTCGATCCACTCATCGGGGCATTGTTGCAATCCAGTATGTTTGTTTTGCTTGAAAACAAGGAGTCCAATACAAACAGCCAGTAACACAAGGATTGATACGAGTAAAAGCACAATCTTTTTCACCTTATCACTATACCAAACTTACGTTATGGGGACAGGGTCGAGTCGTGCGACAACATTACTGTGCGTACGGTGTCTAGAAGGGTCTGGCAACTTGGCGATGCGCCATGATGAAGGTAGCCTGAAAACTTGTGTGTCAGCGATTAAGCTAAAAACATATGGATTTAGGGCTGTCTTAGAATATGCGATAGCTATTTACTAAAGATGCTCTGAAGTTTTATGACAATCAAGGTTGCTACTGCTACTTCTAGCAGACTGAGGGGAATTGCAGGAATCAAGAGTTTTATGGGCAGTACCCCTAGGTTGCCAATAACTACCCACATCAGGACGAAACCGCTTGTCCAGGAGATTGCTATCGTCTGTTTTGGCGAAAATCGACTAGCCAATGTGTATATAACTATTGCAAGTCCTAGTGACCAAACTCCCCACAAAGCACCATTTATCGTTTTCTCGGGAAAAATCAATCCTAAGCTCGCATAACGCTCTACCCAAAATGATTTGAAAATGAGTTGATTGCGAACAAACTCAGAGACAGCTATCCAGAGTGTCGCAGTGGTTATTGTTAGGGTTGGCCGCAAGAATTTTGAATTAAGTAATTTATGATTCATACGGTTAGTGTAGCAAATATTCATCGCCACACGAGAGACTAAGCATATACGGGATTGGAGGCTACTGAAGAGCTTCTTGCGACAAATGCCTGCGCTACTTTCAACGGCGTTTCGTTACATCTAACTTTGTGTAATAATAACAACTATGAATATTTTTAAGGGCAGAATAAACAGGTCTACATTCTTACTTGGTAACGTAATTTTTGGGGCTTTTGCGTTCTTGTTGTCACGCCCAGTTATACTTGACTACCTGGAAGGACGTAAAGATATGGTACCATTGGTATTATTTGCATACCTAGTTTTGATAGTTTTAATGATTTTCGGTCTCTCCATCTACATTAGACGATTGCACGATGTAGGTTTAACAGGCTGGCTATGGCCAATTATGATTCTGCCAGCCGTTGACATTGTGTTACTGGTTTTACCGGGAGTAAAAAGGAACAACAAATATGGCTTACCACACAAAACTTCATTCGACTTCAAGATCTTATACCAGCTGTCTAAGAATAACTAGCAGACTTTAAGTTAGAAAATTATGAAGCCCATCAAAGAGGCTATGGGTAACAAAGCTCATGCTTCATAAACGTAGATGACTTCAGCAAGACATTCTTTTTCCGCTTTTCTCACATTATTATGCTCAGTACTTGGTACTTCTACGCCATCTGGGAATTCTTCTCCAAACCCGGTAACCAGGCGTCCCATGCTTTTTATATACGATACTCCATCTTCATGTTGAAATACCTTGGGAGCAGCGCTTAAGCAGTCACCGCATCCGTAACATCATCGCATCTACTCGTACAAAGAAGTTTGGGTTGCCCACACAGTTAGGTTTGAGGCATAAAATAAACATATACAATCTTAAACGTTTTGGAGGACATCCTAGAACATGTTGCAACTGTTTTCAATGGCTGTACACAGACATGTTAAGAGCACCTTTCATCGATAATCTGTGCTATATTTATGCTTATGGTAATTAAAAATCAATCAGGATTCAGTGCTATCGTTTTATTAATCGTCATAGCCTTGATTTTGGGAATTGGGTTCGTTGGGTACGGCGTCGCTAAGAATAAAGATGAAGGTAAAACCAAACAAAATCCTCAAAGTACTCATTCTACGGTAGAGTCTGGTAAAGTTGCTCAAAAATCGTGCGATACTGCGCCTACAATTTCTCTTCCAGTGGAAAGCCAACGCGTAAAAAGCATTTTGTATCCTGGCCAGGTACGGGGCAATAATTTCAAGCCCCACGGTGGCTTTATACTTAACGGTACCAACCAAGCGGATATATCACTGCCACTTGATGCTAAAGTCATAGATGGCGTACGGTACATAGAGATGGGCGAGGTGCAGTATATGTTTGATTTCGAGGCGGATTGTGGTTATCGGTTTCGACTCGATCATCTGAACACCTTAACTGCTGAGTTTCAGAAAATTGCCGAACAACTACCAGCGCCGACTGAAAGCTCTCAAACGACGATGGTTAATTCAGCCAATTTCGACGCGGGTACAAAGGTGGCTCTTAAAGTTGGCTTTGTTAAGACAGGCAATAACTCATTTGATTTTGGTCTCTATAATATGAATAAACAGAATGCCGTTTCTAAACAGGCCGATTGGCCTAATGATTTTCAGCACCAAACAGAGTTAGCCACTCATGGCGTGTGTTGGTTCGACTTTCTTTCAACGAAAGATGAAACTTTTGTACGGTCTCTGCCAGCCGGAGATGGCCAGCAAGGTACCAATAGCGTCTATTGCAAATAACAAAAAAGATCCGATCCTTTTCAAGTATAGCCGGGATTGGAGGGCCATCGTAGACTCTATTTCAACTAAGCTGGATTTAGCATAGAACGAGCCAACTCAATAGCTAATTCATTATCAGGCGTTGGATATTTAGGCGGTGCGTATCTTGAGGGGTTCCATATCAGATCGTATGCGGAACGAATTTCGTCAACAGATGCGTCCAGTAGCGGTGGTGTAATCCAAGGCATCCATCTGCGATATTCATGATTAGGATCTAGATGGTTATCTCTGAAGTCAACCGCAACTTTAGTGACCCAATCAATAGTTTGCTCATAGTCAGCTTCTGTGTAATGTAGTATCTTTTTGGTTGGAAAGGACCCACGACCACCCTGATGGATATAGTCTGCACCTAAACCGACATAGCTGAAAAACTGTCCGAAACTAGGATCGATATATACTTTCTTACCCTCTTCGACAGTAGTTGCTAAAGCGTGTGTTCCTAAATCAAATTTGTTCTGAACTTCGTTAACTTCTACTCGTGAAGTTACGCCGACTTCGTTTAGGTATGCACAAACAACACGACTGGCAAACCCACAGATTCGGTTGCGCAATTGTAGATCCAAAGCCAACTCAAGGGTATGAGATCCAGGAAGCGTTCGCACACCTTCTTCAAATATCTCAATTGGCAAACCTTCAATCAGATCAACCACAGTCATAAAAAAACTATACTAAATAATAGTATAGTTTTCAAGTCAAATTGGAGGGCCATCATAGAATATGTAGCAACTAACTTATTTGCTCTTCAGGCTCTATAGGCGGAACAACAATAACTTCTCGTAATGGAATAATTGGGGGATTTGGTCGAACCTTGATCGTCTTACATACTTCGCCTATACCGGCTTGTGCATTTGCCCACATTTCCATGTCTTCGGCTGCAGCGTCAAATCCTTCGCTTTCTGTCATGCCTATTCTCCTTTATGGAATTATACATTAAGAAACATAAACTCCTCAGACTGAGGAGCTTTAACATAACCGGGATTGGAGGGCATCGTGGAGATTGATAGAATAAAAAGTTTGCCGTGCTACACTTAACTTTGAATAATTCATGCCATATGAGTAAGCTAGTCGAAATTGCCGTTCCACAATATAAGTTTAATAACGACTTAAACCTAGAGTCCGTAAGTAAGGCTATTGATTACCATCTTCTTGCCAACTTTAAAGGCAAAAAAGTTGTCATTAGAGGCATACAGTCGGCGAAGCATACTTTACCCAAGAATAAGCTAATTCAGCAGATCATCGACACGGGAGTAGACCGCTACGAAGAAGGCAGTAAAAATGAAGTAAAAGTTACGGATAAGCCAGTTGATCTTTTTGGCTATGCATGCACACTTGGAAAACGTCCAGTAGTATTACCTATTTTGGAAGGTTTCCATAAATGGAAGCCTAAATCTTTAGAACGTCCTCAAAGTCGGGTTGATATTTGGATGATCTATGATGTAAGTCAACTCCAAAATATTGAGTATACTCACAAACTTTATAACGTAAAAGCCAAGGATGGGTATATCTTTTTGGATTCAGGCCAAAAAGAAACTGCCTTACTTGGCGTAATCGTAATTAAGTAGAAACTCCTTTTGGGGGGGGCAGGAGGAAACGCGCTACTGCGCTCGTTCTCGGAATGTATTCCTGTGAGCGAGCTTGTCGACCGAACCCTCGACTTGCATCTACTAAAGTAGCTGCGTCTCGGGTAAGACCCTACTCACCATTGAAAAGCCCCCAGGCAAGCTGAGGTCATTTCAATGGAGGGCCTTCGTAGAACTTATCGCAACTAAATTCCAGTTCCAACCTGCTCAGTAACTTCGGCAACCCTGTTTCCGTATCCCCACTCATTGTCAAACCATGCTTGGATGTTGATGTGAGTTCCCTCACCGGAGTGAAATGCCGTAACTCGTTTAGGGTCAATAAGTGAAGAAACACTTTTTCCAAGAACTTTTTCTAAAAACATACCTCCAGAACTTATCCCAATTATGCCTTCGTGGCTACCCGCCGCTGCTTCCTGGAGGATTTCCACAATATCCCTTGCACTAAAATGCCCCAAAACCCCCAAGGTTAGCATAGCAACGCTACCGTCTGGAATGTTAATGCGCAGGCTTTCTGCGTTAAAAAATTGAAGTTCCGGAAATAGTCTATGTACTTCTTTTGCCGACCCGGTCGATGCAGGCAATACTGATGCTAAGCCCCGGCGACTACTTACGTCTTTGCCACGCCCGTCTAACGGTCGCTGCGAATTAGTAAACGCATGTGTAATCTTAGCATTTCCCCATCTAACATTTGCTTGATCACTAATAACCTTAACAATTGGTGCAATACAGTTTGTGCTACAAGATGATACTGCAACAACATCTTCGATAGCATTAATATTGGCTTCGCTATCATTAACTCCACGCACAATCGTCGGGATTGAATCATCTCGTGCAGGTGCAGTAATAACAACACGTTTTGCCCCAGATTCAAGGTGCCCTTGAACTGCTTGTCGAGTCAGGTATTGACCAGTGGATTCAACTACCACCAATCTGTCACTTAACTGTCCCCAAGGTGCTTCTTGAGGATTCCTAAAGCTGTGGATTGCAATCTCTCTGTGATCGACAACAATACAGCCATCGGCTTCTGCAACACTATGCCCGACAAAATCTCTGTGCACCTGATCGAATTCAAGGCGAGCTGCTGCATCATGAACATCCGCGTCACCGCCTACATTCAAAGCCAAAACATCCAAGCCTTCTGAATCAATAGCTATTCGGCTATATACCATGCCTATACGACCAAATCCATTAACAGCTGTCTCTACGCTCATATCTTAAATACTAACCTTTGTGTCGATAACCAAGCAAGCATAAGAAAAACTCCTCTGGATGAGGAGTCTAAGCATAACCGGATTGGGGGGCATCGTGGACGTTGTCGCGACTAATTTTATGCTGAATCGAGTTTAGTAACAAGTTCTTTATAAGATTCTTCGATTGTTCCGTCTGTATGAATTATTATTCTTTCATCTTTCCATGGCTGATACTCGGTTTCCCTAACTTGTACATGGTCCCACGAGATTTCTTTCATACCAGGAATATTACGAACTCGGTTCTCCACTCGTTGTTTGTGTAATAAACGGTCTTTAGTCGCGCATTCAACAATCTCCAGCTGAATACCATGTTCTTTTGCTAGGTTACGCCAGATTTCCCTCGCCTCTTCTACAGGGTTAACGGCATCAATAATCACGCACTTATTAAGTTTCAGCTGCTGGTTGGCAATAACTTTCAAAATGTTATATGCTGCTCTTCCCAAGTTATCATCGTTCTTTACGCCACTGAGCTTCATTTCGCCCTCGATAGGATCAACAGATAACCAGAGTACATCCGTGTTCTCTGCATACATTTTTGAAAGTGTACTCTTCCCGGACCCAGGTATACCACTAAAGATTATGAGTCTTTTCATGCCTTAATGATATCAAAGAAAAACTCCTCAGGCTGAGGAGTTTAAGCATAACCGGGATTGGAGGTCGTTACACCAACAAGTTCGCACCCATGCTCGAAGAACTCATTCGCTGGAGAGGTATCATTGGTAAAGATTTTGAGAGTAATAAAGAGGTAGAACGTCTGAACAGTAGTAGCTACATTCCTTAGGGGGTTAGCACAGTCTAGTCTATTAAATTCATCTCAACGAGTCGAGGCATGACATTGTGCTCGAATATAGAACCAAGCGGTACGCCGGTTGTATGGGTGTTAACCCACATTATCTCTTCAATCTCACTACTTGGAGCTGGCTCACCCTTAGCGTTTCTGACGAGGAACACCTTCATCTCGACAACTTTACTTTCGTTACCAGCGGCTTCAGCGGTGAATGTGCCAATCTCTTCTAGGTCTTCCTCTACTACTTCGACCTGCACTTCTTCCATTAACTCACGAACAAGGGTAGCTTTTGCTGTCTCGTCGCCTTCAGGTTTACCACCTGGCCCTACAAATACATCTTTACCCTTAGTACGAGTCACTAAGAACTTACGGTCTTTAATAAGAACACCACCTGATTTGAGTATGTCTGGGGCTTTTGTCATGGTGACAGTATATCAAAGAAAAAAGACTCCTCATCAGAGAAGTCCTATAGTGCTAATGCTTGGAGGGCCATCTGGGACTCGAACCCAGGACACGCGGCTTAAGAGGCCGCTGCTCTAACCAGCTGAGCTAATGGCCCAAACTATTGGGACCGAAAAATCTTACCATATTACCCCTGTAAAGACAATCAGTTTCTTATTTGGTTATGCTTGCGCTCGCTGGGTTTGTGGGTAGACTTATGAGTATGACCAATCCAACTAACTTTGAGTTCCGTCGAAAACATCTAAGCGTTCCCCATGAACCCAGACTTTTAGTCGCTGCGCAGGAACTGTGGGACGCACTGCCAGGTTCCGCCAAAAGCGACCTAGATCCACCAACGACTCATACCCCGTTAACTGATACGGAGCGATTATATATTGCAGCCGATGATGTCATGCTGTCGTTCTTCACAAGCCCCAAAACGGCTCGTCACAAACTCGAGAAGCACGGCGTAGCCTTTGATGATGCTATCGGTCATTGGGTGTGGGGCAGGGGACCAGGCCACGAGCACGGTGAGAGAATCAGGAGCCTTCGCTATCGGTCTATCTATCGTGCACTTATAGAATTGGCCACTTTGCCTGATGGTGGTCGCGGGCGGCTGGAAGGCTGTCTGACCGTAGCCGCCATGGTGATTGACGACAAGGTTATGGTGGAGGTGCCGGACCCTGAGTGGTATATCAATGCCAGGTCAGATAGCTCGCAGTTTGAGGCGGCTGTCGCTGGTATTGACCCGGATGAAGGTACGCTGCGAATTGATGTCGCTACTCCTGATGCGGTAAGCTTTTACTTTGGCCTTTGACTCTAGGGCTACAGACAGGTCGAGCAGATAAAGCGTGGCTTCTGTGAAGCAGTAGATGATTACCACTAATCAGCTTGCTGCTTTTCAGAGGTAATCCTGGTAGAATCAACATATGAAACTGCTAAATGGTCGCGAGTTAAGCGACTACATTAAAGAGCGTCAGGCCAAGCAAGTGCGGGCCCTACGGCAGGCGCATAGCGTTACGCCGCGTCTGGCGATTATTCGGACTAATCCAGATCCGGTGGTTGACAGCTATATGCACATCAAGCAAAAGTATGGTGCAGATATCGG
>CAZHBD010000003.1:0-50389 GCA_964530555.1 uncultured Candidatus Saccharibacteria bacterium
CCATGATCGAGGTTACCGCCCTCTTGGCCTTCCTCGGCGCCCTAATTGTTAAATAAGAGGACACGACTACACTATGCTTGAGCTACTGACAACTATCACCCACTTTGCCGAAGCGGCTACCGAAGAAAAGTCCGGCATTGCTGTTCTTGGAATTGACGTCAAAGTTATTCTGTTGCAGGCGGGTACGTTCTTACTGCTCTTCTTGATCATCAAGAAGTTTGCCCTGAAGAATATTGTCAGTACGCTCGAGCAGCGTCGTCAAACAATTGACAAGGGTGTTGAGCTCGGCCTAGAGATGGAAAAGAAGAAAGCCGAGTTCGATGAAGAGTTGAAAAAGCTGCATATTGCTGCCCGAAGCAGTGCTGATGAGATTATCGCCAATGCTAACAAAGAAGCGGGCGATATCATCAAGGCCGGCGAAAGCAGCGCGGCAAGCAAGGTTGACCAAATGCTGAAAGATGCCGAAGCACGCATTGAGCGTGAGATGAGCAAGGCGCGAGCTGACCTCAAACACGAGATGCTCGGATTGGTGGCCGAGGCGACCGAAGTTATTATCGAAGAGAAGCTTGATGCCAAAAAGGATGAAAGTCTGATTGGCCGGGCCTTAGCAAAGGTACGGGCGTGAAAGTAACCAACCGTGAATTAGCTGAGTCGGTTTTGACGGATCTACGATCCGGTAAATCAAGCCAACAGGTAGCGCGCAGTTTAGCCGCTTACTTCATTAGCGAGCGTCGCACTAAAGATGCCGATGCGGTTGTGCGTGAGATCGATCGCCTACTGCGCCAGCAAGGTGTGGTCGAACTCGAGGTAACTTCTGTTGCGGGAGTTAGTAGTGATATCAAGGCGGAACTTAGCAGATTGTTTACGACAGATGATAAGCAAACGATAAGCGTTCATGAAACACATGATCCGACTGTGCTTGGCGGTGTGTTAGTTGAATCGGGCGACCAACGTCTTGATTTGACGGTACGCCGACAAATACAACGGCTAAAAGGAGTACGAGTTTAAGATGGCAGACGTATCAGTCAAGGAATTATCAGCAGATATTAAAAAAGCGATCGAAGCGCTCAAGACAAGCCCAGAGATCGAAACGGTTGGTGTGGTTACTCGCGTAGGTGACGGTATTGCCTGGATCTATGGTTTGAGTAACGCTGGCTATAGTGAAATGCTCGAAATCGAAGGGGTTAATGGCTCGGTCCCGGCCTTTGCCCTGAACTTGCAAGAAGATGAAATCGGCGCCGTACTCATGGGCGAAGACGTCGAGGTTAAGGCTGGCGCGCGCGTTAAACTGACGGGCCGTGTGTTGGAAGTGCCGATTGGTCCCGAACTGGTTGGTCGTGTGGTTGACCCGCTTGGTCGTCCGCTTGACGACAAAGGCCCGATCAAGACGAAGCAAATGGGTCTGATTGAGCGCCCTGCCCCTGGTGTGTTGGATCGCAAAAGCGTGCATGAACCACTTATGACAGGTCTTGTAGCTATCGATGCTATGGTGCCAATTGGACGCGGTCAGCGTGAGCTTATTATTGGCGACCGCCAAACTGGTAAAACTGCCATTGCCCTTGATACGATGATTAACCAGCACAAGCAGAACACCGGTGTTATTAACATTTATGTCGCTGTTGGCCAAAAGCTCAGTAAGGTCTCCCGTCTGATCGAGCGCCTAAAGCGTGAGGGTGTGATGGACCAGACAATTGTTGTGGTCACGTCTGCCTCAGATCCTGCATCACTGCAATATCTAGCACCGTACGCTGGTGTGGCTATGGGTGAATACTTCCGTGACAATGGTCAGCACGCCTTGATTATTTACGACGATCTTTCCAAACACGCCGTTGCGTATCGACAGATGTCATTGCTATTGCGCCGTCCACCGGGCCGCGAAGCGTACCCTGGTGATGTCTTCTACCTGCACTCTCGTCTGCTGGAACGTGCCGCTAAAATGAGTGACGAAAAGGGCGCTGGTTCGCTTACTGCCTTGCCGATCATCGAAACCCAAGCCGGCGACATTAGTGCCTACATTCCAACCAACGTGATTTCTATTACTGACGGTCAGATCTTTATGGAAACAAACTTGTTCTACCAAGGTATCCGTCCGGCTGTGTCGGTTGGTCTCTCCGTTTCGCGCGTTGGTGGCTCGGCACAGACCAAGGCTGTTAAGAGCGTGGCAGGTAGCCTACGCCTTGATTTGGCGCAGTTCCGTGAGTTGGCAGCGTTCGCGCAATTCTCTACAGACTTAGACGCTGATACCAAGGCGAAAATTGAACGTGGACAGCGATTGACCGAACTTCTCAAGCAGCCACAGTATTCACCGCTTGGCGTGTGGGAACAAACCGCTTCGCTCATGGCTGCAACACAAGGGGCTTTCGATGCTGTTCCCGTGGAAAAGATTAAAGAAGCGCAGGCTGCGCTGTTGCATCAATTGCATAGCGAACATCGAAAAGCCATGGACGAGCTTAACAAGGGCGATAAACCCAGTGAGGCGACAGCCAACACTATTCTCAAAATTGCCAAAAATGTTGCTGAAGGCTATACGGAGGCACGGGCTAAAGCGGAGGTTAAGGAGTAGTTCGTGGCTAGTCAGCAGCAAATCAAAGGTCGCATCAAGAGCGTTCGCAACACTCGCCAAATTACCAAGGCGATGGAACTGGTTAGCGCCAGCAAAATGCGTAAGGCTCAAGAAAATGCCCTCAAGGGCCGCGACTATGCTGCTATGTCCGAGCAACTACTCACGCGCCTACGAGAGATAACCGACGTCAGCAAGCACCCTTTGTTCGAAATTCGTAACGAAGTCAAAGCTCGGTTGCATGTGGTAGTGACAAGTGATCGTGGTCTCGCCGGTGCCTACAATAGCAGTGTGCTGAAGACCTTCACCAAAGAAGTTCAAGCCGACCGCGACGCCGGTGTTGACAGCTATACGCTGACCATTGGTCGCCAAGGTAGTAACTTTGCCAGCAAGATCGAACACGTACAGAGCCTGGGTGCTTATACTGACTTCCCTGAACACCCGACAGCAAACGATCTTCGTTCGATACTGGATACCGTTATAGCTAGCTTTTTGAAGGGTTCAACGAACCGCAAGCCCGTAAAAGTGTCCGAAGACAGTGACGCGCCAGTGGTGCCCGAACCAGTTCCGCCAGCTGAGGAACGAGAAGAAGAGCTGCATGTTCCGGCGGTTGATGTCGTAGACGTCATCTACACTGACTATAAATCCAGTATTGTGCAAGAAGTCACGAGCCTGCGTTTGTTGCCGGCAGCCTTTACAGAGGTTGAGATTGAGCCGGATCTGGAGCGCGCCGACTTTGAGCCAAGCGCTACACAGGTGCTGGAATCGGTTGCGCAGCGCCTGATCGAAGCGCAGCTCTATCAGGCCTTACTTGAAAGCATGGCAAGTGAGCAAAGTGCCCGTATGATGGCGATGAAAAACGCCAGCGACAACGCCAGTGATATCATTGACGACCTGACCCTTGCCTTTAACACGGCCCGCCAAGCAGCTATCACCCAAGAGTTGGCTGAAATTACTGGCGGTGCGGAGGCGATCAAGTGAGTGAAGTTTTTGGCCCTGGTGAGACCCTCAGAGTTAATGCATTGGCGGCTCAGGTGGACACTCATTTCCCACTTGCGGCACCAGGAGGTATTTCAGAAAAAGTTCGTGAATTAATTGACACAGGTCAATTAAGTGAGGCTGCAAACTTACTAGCAAGACTAGATTTTGCAGATAGAGCTGTCGCTGAGGAGCTGACCGCTGGTTTACCAGCTTCTGAGGACACAAGCACAGAGGTTCAGGCTTTTCTGCGTGGCTTGTATCACGGTAGAGCCGAAGGTGCTCACGTGGTTGAATCCTGGAAAACTGAGCTCGGTCAATTGACTGATCCGGTTGCGTTTGCTGATGCCTTACGAGATCCTCGTAGCCGACCATCGGTATTGATTCACGAAGCAGCGATTTCGCTCACCGAGAAAGCTTTGCGAGAAGTGCGGATTTACGGTGGCTTTGTGGTTCGAAAAATTATGGACCATCGAAAGATTAATGGTCGTGATTCAGCGACGGTGTATGCGGGCGACGCCATCGAGCGTCGAGCTCAGGAAACACTGAAAGATGTACTCCATCAGCTTGGATTTTCGGCAACGAGGTCGGCAGACAGGGCAACTAAAGGTAGAATTGACATAAGGAGATAGCATGATGACGCCATATGAACGAGACCCTGGATTGGTGGCAGACGCTACGATGTTTATTGTGAGTGACGTGGTGAGAGTACTTGAAGGCCCAGTTGCCGAGATTGCTGCTCGGCCCCATGCCGACCCACAGATACTCGCAGCAGAGATCCTCTACTTGGTTGGTTTTGCTGCTGAGTCAGGGGCTATGGCTGCTTTTTCCGGCGTTGCTGTGGATACCGAACGTGACCGCTCTGAAGAGATTAGACGGGGTACTTTCCTGGTCTGCAGATTGTTTGATATGTCTGTACCTGAGCTGCCGGATGAGTTGATTGAAGAAGCTAGAGTAGTCATAGCAAGGTTTCGTGAAGAGCATGGCACAAACCAGCCAGCGAGCAGTCAGACTCTGCTTGATAAGATATATGATAAAGGTTCTGATAAGGAGAAATAATGGCAGTAGCAGAAAAAACCAAGCAAGGAAAAATTAGTCAGGTTGTTGGTGTGGTCGTTGACGTTGAGTTCGCCGAAGGCCATTTGCCAGCAATCTATAATGCGCTCGAAGTAAAACTAGGTGATCGCGACCTCGTCCTCGAAGTTGCTCAGCATCTCAGTGAGAATAGTGTGCGTGCCATTGCCCTGAGTTCGACAGATGGTCTCAAGCGAGGCGCAGCCGTCACAGACACTGGTGCGCCGATTAGTGTGCCGGTTGGCAAAGAAACGCTTGGCCGTATGTTCAATGTCCTGGGTGAGCCAATCGATGGCAAAAAAGTTGATGTCAAAAAGCGCGCGCCAATTCACCGTACTCCACCTACCCTGTCTGAACAGTCTGGCGCGACCGAAATATTAGAAACTGGTATTAAAGTCATTGACCTTATTTGTCCGATTACCAAGGGTGGTAAGGTTGGCCTCTTCGGCGGTGCCGGCGTAGGCAAAACCGTGCTTATTACTGAACTGATTAACAACATCGCCAAACAGCATAGCGGTACCAGTGTATTCGCTGGCGTGGGTGAACGTACTCGCGAAGGTAACGACCTCTACCATGAAATGGAAGAGTCCGGCGTGCTCGACAAGACCAGCCTCGTGTTCGGTCAGATGAATGAACCACCAGGCGCACGTTTGCGTGTGGGCTTGAGCGGTCTAACCATTGCTGAAGGCTTCCGCGACGAAGGCAAAGACGTGCTACTCTTTGTCGACAACATCTTCCGCTTTACCCAAGCGGGTGCCGAGGTATCTGCGCTGCTTGGTCGTCTGCCAAGTGCGGTGGGATATCAGCCCAACCTGGCTACTGAGATGGGTGCTCTTCAGGAGCGGATTACCTCGACCAAAACTGGTTCGGTTACTTCAGTCCAAGCTGTCTATGTGCCGGCTGACGACCTTACCGACCCGGCTCCAGCAACCACTTTCGGTCACTTAGACTCAACCATTTCGCTTAACCGCGCGTTGACCGAACTTGGTCTCTACCCCGCAGTTGATCCACTTGATTCAAGTAGTACTATCCTTGACCCCGAAGTGGTTGGTAAAGAGCATTACGAAGTCGCCCGCGAAGTCCAACGTATTTTACAGCGCTATAAGGACCTGCAGGACATCATTGCTATCCTTGGTATGGAAGAGCTCTCCGATGAGGATAAGAAGACCGTTAACCGCGCGCGCCGTATCCAGCGTTTCTTGACACAACCCTTCCACGTTGCCGAAGTCTTTAGTAACATTCCCGGCGTGTATGTGCCGCTCAAAGACACAGTTGCTGGTTTCCGAGAAATCCTGGATGGCAAGCATGACGACAAGCCCGAAAGTGCCTTCTATATGAAGGGCAATATTAGCGAGGTGAAATAATATGAGCGATGCTCTTGGTGGCAAAACGGGTGGTTCTATGGCTGATCGAGACAGTCTTCGCGAACTTATGTCAGGCTATGGCTCTTCACCCGAAGCTCCCGTTCCCGGCGAAGTCGCGGTTACAGTCGCCCCAGACGGAATTCCAGCCGCAGCGCCAGCAAGCAGCACGGAAAAGAGCGATCACATCGCGGCTGACGTTGGCCCTAATAGAGATGATCTGCGAAAAGTGTTCGCTCGCCCCGAGTGCCGAGCGGCGCTCCTGCGGGGTAGTCTTGACGATGATTTTCTAATTGGAGCAAGCAAAGTTAATGTTGAGGATGTAGTGACGAGTTTTGTCCACGGAGTAATGGACGAGCGCGCCGTCGGGCCACATAGTCCGTATGTCACCTATCACACGGTTATCGACATAGCTCAGCAAGTGCTACACGAAGCGCTGGTTGTTGTTGCTCAGCTACCCCCAAACAATAACGGAGTGGCGCAATAACTATGATACGTTTTGAGTTGGTTACCTTAGATGGTGTGAAATTCGGCGAAGATGTGTACGAGGTTGTCTTACCGACTGCTGATGGGTACATAGCAGTGTTTCCCGAGCACATGCCGCTGGTTTCGCTGGCTACACCAGGCGTGATTACGGTTCGTCGAAAAGCCGGCGATCCAGAATCGCGCCTCGAGTACTTTGCTACCAATGGCGGGGTTATTGAGATTGGTAAAAACCATGTTCGTGTCTTGGTTGACGAGGCTGATCGTGAGGATGAGATCAACGAGCAAGAAGCGCAGAAAGCCTTTGAAAATGCACAGCAATTGCAGCGCCAGGCGGGCGATCGCGTGAGTCTCGAGCATGCCCAGACCTTAGTTGACCGACAAGCTTCACGCTTGCGCGTGGCAGAGCTGCGTCGTCGTAAGCGCAGTAACCGTATTTAGAGTCAGAAAGCGCGCTTGTTGTGCCATAAGCTCACTAGTGTAAATACTACTGCACTGAAAATTTGCTTTTTGTGCTCGTTCGTACTATCGTTTTATGCAGAAGCAATATAAGGAGGGTTTCTATGTTTGGGAGACAAAAAATCGCCATGGTGGTGGCGGAAATTCTTGGCACCGCCGTTTTGGCGGTTGCCGTGTATTCAATGGTAGCACGAACCAGCTTTCCGCTGTTTGGTGGTTTGGCAGCAGGTTTAGTAGTATCGGCAATGACACTAGCTGTAGGTAGTGTTTCGTCGGCACACTTTAACCCAGCTGTAACGTTAGGGTTATGGTCGGCACGGAGGGTTAAAACCTCAGTCGCAGTCGTCAACGTAGCGGCACAAATGCTTGGCGGAGTGCTCGCTTGGCTCCTGCTTCGTTACTTTTTGGGCAAAAACCTTGATTCGCTTATCCAGGGTGGATTTGAATGGAAGGTGTTCTTTGCAGAAGGAGTTGGGGCTATGGTATTTGTGTTTGGCGTCGCCGCAGCTGTGTACCAGAAGCTCGAGGGAGGCAAGCTAGCATATACAGTTGGTGCAGCTTTGACTATCGGAATTTTGGTCGCCTCAATGGCCTCGAACGGCGTGATTAATCCAGCCGTTGCGTTGGCTATTCGTTCCTGGAACTGGGCATACGCGCTCGCTCCACTGGCGGGCGGTATTGTTGGCGCAAACTTATATGCACTGCTATTCGCGGGTGACTATCCCGTTGTACGCATTGCAACCGCTAGCACAGTAAGTCGCGGTGCAACCACAAAAGCAAGCACCACTAGTAATCGTAAAGCCTCAACAAAGACAAAAGCCCGAAGCCGCGCAAAGACGTCAACGCGCCGCCGTTAAGTTAAACCAAAACTGCATAAAGGCCCCGTGCATACGGGGCCTTTGTAATGAGCAAGACTACCCCTGGTGACTATCAAGTAACCAGTTTTCAAAGGCTAAGATACCCTTTAAATCGAGGCTATACTTGCTGGTATCGGGAAAGTCCAGAGCTTGAATTCGCTGCCAGACAGCAGCGATGAGGTGCTCTAATCGCTCTACATCGCTTTCACTAAAGTTGTACGGTAAGTATGTGAATATATCTTGATCATTAGGTTCAACAAACTGAAGCGCGAGCTCGGAGACTTTACAATCATGGAAATTTTCTGATTGACGCAACATAAGATAGTAGAACAACAGTTGTTGTTGATAGAGATGTGCTCGAATTTGACCATATGCTGTGCGGCCTTTCCAGTTGTCTAGGGCGGCACCGGTCTTGTAATCGATGACGAGCAAGCCCCCATCTATCTCGGTGCGAATCAGATCGACTTTGCCAGTGAGCTGAGCGTTATTCAACACGATCTTCTCGGTCGAGAAATCATACTCGCTTTTATCATTTTGCAAAAAACGATTGTCTGCTGACAAAAAACCATGGAGTGCTTCCTGCCCACGAGTGGTTAGTCGCCGTGCTTCTGTTTCCGGTAAGCGAGCACGGTTTATAATTGCTTTGAACCGCTGCTCTAAACTGACAGGGTCTACGTCCTGATTGTGATTGGCATTCACGTGACCCAGATGTAAGGTATCATGCATGGCCATGCCAAACACTGCACTTGGCATGGTCTGTTCTGGAAAGCGAAGGATGTGACGGTATAGCATCGCCCGTGGTCCACCCTTGGTTATGTCCAGAAAGCTATTGAGGTGTGTGGCGCTTAGGTGATAGTTTTGTATCTGGTCCTTTAGAGCGTTAACGGTTTTGTGCCTCGGGGGCATTGGCTGAGAAAAACCGAGGGAGGTGCTTTCGGCAACTATGAGCTCCTCTATGCTTGATGTGGGTACTTCTTGAAGCGATGGCATTCGCGGGTCGTTTGAATCAAGCCAACCAAGTAGCTCAGCAGGCTGTCCGTTGTGTTTACGATGGTATGAAGATAGGTAGAGGTTCTGTTTGGCACGAGTCAACGATACGTAAAATAGTCGAAGCCTATCATCACTGCTGTCACGAGCAGGCTTGATCCATTGGAGGTTGGCTGGCAAGCTAAAGCTATAGGTTTGATTTCGCGTGCGGCTACCCCAAACGTCTTCATGACTGCTAAGTATGAAAACGGTTTTCCATTCCAATCCCTTTGCCTTATAAGCCGTCATGAGCTGGACGGCGTTTTCTGCTGAAGTATATGGTGACACATCAAGCATTGTGAGCTTGCTCTCATGGTAGAGGTCGATGTACGCCACGAAATCTTTAAGCAGGCCTTCCCTTGTGGATTGATAATTGTTAATGTGTTCGCGCAGGCTACGCAATTGTCCAAGCAAACGCAGGTATTCAGCACTGTTGCTTGTGATATGCTCTGATGGGAAGTAGTAGTCTTTAAACGGAACTGTCCAGTGTTTGCCAGAAGATAGTTCCAGGTGCCGGTTGCCGGTCAAAATATCCAACATGCCTGCTAATGGCTCATGCTCTGACAGGGCTATGCAAGTCTCTAGAGCTCGTGCAACGCGGGCAATGTTGGTGTCGGTACTGTCGTGCATAACCTCTAGCCAGTTGCGGTGGCTTTTGTAGGCAGCGATAGACACTTGCCACAGAGACTCCGCAGGAATGCTCCAAAAAGGTGCGCTTAGTACTTGCGGGAGCAGGCCTTCAACTTTGCTCCAGTTTTGCTGTGCGCCAGCAACAACAAGGCGCGCGAGATCAATGAGTTCGCGAATGACCGGCTGTTCAAGTAGGTGCTCGCGTTTCTCGTACTTAACAGGAATATTGCGGGCGAGCAAATGCGGAACGAGCTCTTGCAAGAATCGGTGCTTGGGGCTCAGAACGGCAATATCATTAGGCTGCTCTCCATTATCAAGCAAACGCTTCATCTCGTTGGCAATATATTGTGCTTCTGTTGCAGGATTATCAACACGCACCAAGTTGATCTTTGCATTTGTTTGGATCTTGTCGGCTTTCAGCTCTTTAGTAATGGTCTTGACCTGATTTTCTAAGCGCTCACTGCCCATGGTAATCACAGATCGTGATAGGTCAAGTAATGATTGTGCCGAGCGGTAGTTTTTGGTAAGAACAATTGTTTGTACGTCGCGCCAGCGAGTAATAAAGTCCACCATGATTGAGTATCGCGCGCCCTGAAATCGATAGATTGCCTGGTCATCATCGCCCACGACCATAAGGTTTGGGCGCTGCTCATTTACTTCGCTGTCGGCAAGTAGTTCCAGGAGTTGATTCTGGGCACCGTTGGTATCTTGATACTCATCAACGAGAATATACTGATACTGCTCTTGCAGCTGCCATCGTAGCTCGTGATGCGTGCTAATTGCCTGTAGCGGTCGGAGAATCATATCATCGTAGCCAAACTGGCCAGTCATGGCGAGTTGCTCTTCATAAGTCGCGTAGACACGCTGAAGAGCTTGCATCACACGGTGTCGCCGTGCATCAATGAACGACCACTGATTAGGTTGTACTTGTGTGAGCCAGCGGTTTCGCCAAGCAGTTATGGCTGGTGCGTATCGACCGGCGGCATCGGTTTGCTCAATAGCGTTGGCGAGCTCAGTACTGGCTAGCTGGGCTAGTTGATTATCGGGTGCGTGGTGTTGGAAGTCTCTAAATTTAGAAAGCAGCTCAGTGTACTCGGGTAGCTTTTTAGGACTTGGGCGATCGGAAAAAGTGGACTGTAAAGCCGGAGTTAGCCGATCGGTAAATTGGACGTTTGCTTGCAAAAGCGTATCAAGTTGATGCGGTGTAATGGCGGCTTGCTTGCACCAGCTAATTAAAGCTTGAGTTGACTTTAAATGTAAGAACTCATCGTTAACGCGTAGCGACAAAGGGTCGCGGTGAGGAAGCTTACTGAAAATCTCCCGTAATAAAGCAAAAGTGCCAAGTTCGTCGATAGGCTGTAGAAGAGGCGCATTGGTAAAAAAGTCAGGAAAACGCTGAATGATTTCGGCCCCAAAGCCATGGAACGTGTTGATTGCCACCTGGTTTGCGCCCGGACCTATGAGCTGCCGTAGGCGGTCGCGCATATTTTGCGCGGCAGCTTCAGTGAACGTCAGGCACAGGATATTGTTTGGGTTGCTGTCGGTTCGTTTAAGAATGTTGGCTACTCGCACACTGAGCAGTTGGGTTTTACCGGTGCCAGGACCGGCAATGACCAATAATGGGCCATCAATGGCGTTTACAGCTTGTTTCTGCTCGTCATTGAGTGCTGCGTAAGTGCTCGAAAACGTACTGGCTCCATCATTTTTCCCCATGCACCTATTGTACTTGTAGGTTATCCGAGTACAAACGGTCTTTTTCTGCTTGCAAGCAATCACTTGACGGATTATGCTAAAAAAAGCAATTAAGGAGGATGACCCGATGAGTGATCAACTCAGTGGTTTAGAGACAAAAATCGATAAAGCAGTAAAGGACGCGCCATTTCAGCTACCTGAAAAAACGCGAAAGGCAATTGCCGACAAGATGGCTATTATTTCGCTAATCATTGGGGTGATTTCGTTGTTTGCAGCGTACTCACTCTGGAATCTCGCTAGACTGACCAATAGCCTGGTCGATGTAACCAATACACTTTCCCAATACTATACTGGCAAAGCAGCTGTCACTTCTCACCTGACTGCGATTGTTTGGCTCGGTATCATCCTGCTGGCCGTAGAGGGTGTGTTATATCTGGTCGCATACCCAGCACTAAAAGCAAAAAAGAAAGCTGGCTGGAACTTCTTGTTTTACGGATCGCTGATTAACTTGGCGCATGGCATAATCATGCTATTCGACAGTTATAGCGGTGGTGTTGGACGCCTAATTGGCGTTCTGGTCTCAAGTGCGATTGGCCTATACTTCTTGTTCCAGATACGTTCTTACTTCGTTTCTGGTAGCACTGCCACTAAATAACTTTTGCCTTACTTACAACACTAAACACAGTCCCTCATCGGGGTTATGTTTAGTGTTGATGTACTATTTGCTATACTTACGGTAAATGTCCAAGCGTACTGCTCCACTGTTATCAATAGTTATACCTGTTTATAACGAAGCAGAGGGCTTAATGGCCTTTCACAATTCGTTGGTGTCGGCTCTAGCCGATGTACCGCACTGGGAAGTTATCTATGTTGATGATGGCAGCAGCGACAACAGTATTGCACTGGTAAAGAGCTTGCACGACGCTGACGCGCGAGTCATGCTGGTCAGCTTGTCTCGAAACTTTGGTAAAGAAAACGCCCTGACTGCTGGACTGGCAATGGCCAAAGGTGAAGCCATTATTAGCTTAGATGCTGACGGCCAGCATCCTGTCGAGCTCATACCTGATTTTATTGCAGCATGGCAGGATGGTCATCGTGTGGTCATCGGTCTACGTCAGAACGAAAGTGGCGATGGACTCAGTAAGGGGCTCGTTTCTCGTGGATTCTACGCGCTAATTAATCGCATTTCATCCCAGAAACTGGTTGCAGGAGCAACCGACTTCCGACTAATTGATGTGACGGTGCGTGATGAGTTTCTGAAGCTTACTGAAGTCGATCGAATTACTCGTGGACTCATTGATTGGCTGGGCTTCCAGCCGGTGTATATACCATTTCATTCTAAAGACCGTCTGCAAGGTGAGCCGACCTATAACAAACGAATGTTAGTTCGTTTAGCGCTCAACAGTGTTGTGTCTCTGACTCCATGGCCACTCTATCTATTTGGTTATCTGGGTATTTTTATTACTACCATTTCATTCATCCTGGGCGGTGCGGTCTTTATTGAGCAACTGGTCCTCGAAGATCCATGGGGCTGGAATTTTACCGGTACGGCAATGCTGGGTATTTTGATTCTCTTTCTAGTTGGGGTGGTACTGATGTCGCAAGGTGTGTTATCAATCTATCTTTCGCACATACACAATCAAAGCAAGCAGCGGCCTTTGTACGTTATCGATTACCAGCGTTCAGCGGGTATAATAGATAAAACATGAGCAAGCAAACAAAAGAAAAAGCATATCGAGAAAACAAAATACCAAAACGCAAGTTCGGCTTCTGGAGTTCGGCGAGTGGCATTTTTACTATCACCGCGATTGTCGTTTTAGTCATAACAAGCGTGATATGGTCCTACTACTCAGCGCGTGTACATATGAATAATGCCGATCAGCTCGTCAGCCCCTACTTGTTTGAGAACAGTGCTACTTTTCGAGGAGCCGTGTTCCCTACGACTCACACCTTCTTGTTAAAGTGGCCGCTGTTTTGGTTGCTGGCGCGGTTACAATATAGCCAAGGCGCGTTTATAGCAATAACTGTAGTAAGCGTACTCACTACGTTGGGCACTTTACTATTGCTTGTGCGTTACCTTGGCAAAAAAAACTCCCAGGCAGTTGGCGTAATAGCTTTTGCACTAGCTGCCATATTATTGTTTGTGCCAATTCAGCCATACCCTGGAGCCTTGTTGCCAGTGAACCTGGCTATGCTCACTACTCGTAATATAGAATATACATGGTTTATTGCCGCGCTGCTCTTGTGCCTGCAGGCACGCACTTGGGTGCACTGGCGTCGATGGGTTGGCGTCGGCTTATTGTCGGTACTTATTGCCAGTGACCGACTATTCATTCCCTTGAGTCTCGGTGCGGTTTTGGTGCTTGCAGTTGTACAGCTGATACGGGGGCTGTTTGTCGGTCGGCAAGATCGTTGGCTAAGGCTCAAAACCTTGGCGGGCTGGAGCAGCTGGTCGTTACTGGCAAGTGTCGCGGGTATCTTGCTTGTAAAAGCACTGAATGTTGTACACGTTTCGCAGTTTAGTTCCGCTTCAGTGAGTACTAGCCCATACGCAGTAGCAACAGGACTGACGACTATTGTAAAGGGTGGCGTATTTGCAGTTCTTTCAATTGCAACGAATTTTGGAGCAAATCCCTTCTTTGACCTTGCAACCATGCATGACTTTGGCCAGGTTTTTGCGCATCGTTTAACTGCGCCAACAATAGTCGGTTACGCGGTAAATGGTGCGCTCGCCATCATCATGGTCGTCGTTATGGTGCAGGTTTGGCGTGCCTGGCAACGCACCGAACTTCGCAGTCCAAAAAATGATCTAGCAGTGTATTTGTTAGGAGCTTTGGTCGCAGCTGTAAGTGTCTTTGCGCTTTCAAATCACTATTTTCCTGTTGACGCGCGATACCTGGGCATTAGCTTGTTTGCGGCTATTGTAGGTACAGTTGTGCTATTGGCTAAGCAGCGGTTTGCAATACGTAGCCTCGGTCTATATGGGGTGGTAATGATCGCCGTCTGCGGACTCGGACTAAATGCTTTCACTCATAACTATCGGCAGAGTACCGGCGCGCAGCAAATATTGGTTGATCGTAATCGTACGGTGGCTGAGCTACTAAAGAGCCATCCGGTTGATACGGTGCTTGGCGATTACTGGAGAGTTTTACCGCTGAAGCACGAGGCCAAGGTTGCCGTGACTCCAATGGATGGCTGTACTACAGAGCGCGGAGTATTAAGCAGCCAGGCTTGGCGGCCCGATCTGACGCGCCATAGTTTTGCGTATCTTCTCACGCTTGATAAAGGTTTGACCGACTTCCCACAGTGCAAACTTGATCAGATAACCAACGCGTATGGGCAGCCCAACTCGAGTGTGGTGGTCGATGGTAATGTCGAAGCGCCCAAAGAAGCAGTTTTGTTTTATGACCGTGGCATCCGGTCTAGCAATAATAGTGGCGTGTTATTAAACCAGAGTGCGTCAACTCTTTTGCCTCAATTGGTTGCTTCCCAGCCAGCCGTTACCTGCCCAGACGGTAAACCAACAATAATGAATGTGGTGGCACATCAAGACGATGATTTGCTCTTCCAAAGCCCTGATTTGCTGCATGATATTAAGGCGGGAAATTGTGTACGCACTGTCTATGTGACTGCTGGAGATGCAGGCGGAAACCGTTTTTATTGGCTAGAGCGAGAGACTGGATCAAAAGCAGCTTATCTACAGATGTTACAAAAACCCAATGATAGCTGGTATGAAACGGTCATGACAATTGGCAAAAATCAGCATATTACTATTGCTACGCCGCAAAACAGCTCTAACGTTTCGCTGGCTTTTTTAAGGTTACCGGACGGTAATACACGGGGCAGCGGGTTTGCTGGCTCGCACTTTGAAAGCCTTGATAAGCTAGAGAAAGGCATATTGCCTACTATCCATGCCGTTGATGATCAGTCCGACTATTCTTATGAATCTTTGCAGAATGCGCTTCAAGCCTTATTTAAACTCTTTGGACCAAGTGAAGTGCGCACTCAGGCATACCGCAATGCTAACGAGCAGTACCCTGACCATAGTGATCATCGGGCTGTCGGGACATTAGTCAGAAGTAGTCTTGCGAAAAACAATATAGCAATCAAATACTATGTTGGCTACCCGGTGCACGCGTGGCAGCCAAACGTCTCCAATGACGATTTAAGTGCCAAGTCCGCCGCCTTCTTTGCCTACGCACAACACGACCCAGGTGTTTGTCGGGACCTTATGTCTTGTCGGCAACAGGGTGTCTATGGTTTCTATCTCGAGAGACAGTATGAGCTGACGAACGACCCAGTTGACTAAGCCGCTACTGTACGACTGAGTGTTGAACTATGCGAATCAACGATAAAGTTGACAGAACGTTCGAGCTCGGCAATATCCAGTTGCACCTGTTTGGGATCATGATGACTCAACGTTACTTCAAGTATGGGGTCGCCATTATTTTTGGCAAACAAAGCAGCTGCACCTATCGGTACTACTTGATTCATACTTATAAATGATTTGAGAACCGGGACGCTTCGTAAACCCTGCACAGCACGGAGCATCCCTTCCTCGGGGGCGTACAAGTTGAATACAGCAGTGTGCTGAAGCAATTTTCGAGGAATATCTGGTACTTGCCCAGCGCGTACCACGATATCGTTCGCTATGTGATTGATTCCGTAACTCAGCATATACATGTCGTGGCGATAGCCACCAATGCGAGGGCCAACTTCGATGATTTTCCAACCTTGTGAGGTCTTCATTAGTTCGGTGTGTGCGGTGACGGCTCGTAGGCCCAGCGCTCGGCAGGCTTTCGTTGCAGCCGATAGCGCCTGCGCTTCCTCGGCTTGGCTTAGCCCTGACGGAGCCAGTCGCACGTAGCCAAAGAAGTCATCAAAACCCACTTTATGGCCTGTTACTATCTTAACCATCGGAGTATGATACGGTTCACCAGCCGGCCCTAGATAGGTGTCTACCGAGTACATATCGCCGACCATAAACTCTTCAACTAAAACGGTTGGTGTTTGACGCTTGATCCAGGTATCATAGCCTGTCTGTATCTCTGCAAACGTATGTCTCAGCCGACGTATGAGCTCGACTCGGTTTTGTGCTTGGCTTACCAGTAGGCTGCCCTCAAGCCCTGACGGCTTAATAATCACCGGATATGACAAAGCGGCCTCAATCTGAGCGATGGTCTTTGTTGTAGCATCAGTTACTTCCATGAATGCAGGTGCTAATGATGGATCATAGGCGGTGAAGAGGCTACGCATGAGTTTTTTCTCAGTGGCCCATTCTAGCGAGCGTTCAGATGGTGTAGGAAGATAAGGGACAAACGGAATGAGCTTTCTTAACTCAGTGATACTATTTTCGTACTGTGCGGTAACGGCAAATAACTTGTCTTGCAACTGCAGTAGAGCCTGACGTACAGACTTGGGGCTATCAAAATCAGCCGAAATAACTCGAACTTTTTTTGGCAGTAGGTGTTGTTTATTGCGAAGCTGAATAGAGTCACGGATGCTCTCGTCCACCAGTACCACTGGGGTAAGACTGTGGCCACTCTTCTGTCGTAGATTCTCGAGCGCAGTGAAGGTCGCAGGGCGAATGGCATTCACGAACAGAACGATATTTTTGGTTGCCTTACTCATGTGTGGCTCCCGTTTTGGTTTGCTGACTGGGCACAAGAGGCTTGGTATGAACTTTGAGGATTGATCGCACAAAAGCAGCGTCTTTCTCGAGCTGAGTGCGATCTACATTACACATCACACCGCGTATGATCAGCTTGCCGCCGTTAGTACTGAGTAGTGCGGTGTCACCTGGCTTTGCCTGTTGGATCAAGCGATACATTGAGGGGTTTTGGCGCGCGGTATCGAAACCTTCAATTTTAGTAATCACGCCTTCAGTGTCGGGGTAGATATTGACCGTTGTACTGTAGGCAACTTGCTTGGTTGGCAGCTCTGGTTCCAGCCCGATTTTTACAAGGAACTCGTTGTAGGCATGATCAACGCCATAGGACGCAAAGTAGACATCCTGACGGAGCCCACCAGCTCGTGGCCCCAACTCTACAATCTTCCATCCACTCTTAGTATGAAATAGCTCGACATGAGCGACGCACGAGCGAAGGCCGAGTGCGTGGATAGCTTGTTTAGCGGTGGCTTGCCCGTTGGCTTTTTCTCTAGCGGTCAACTCGACATAACTGTCTGCCTGGTAGACGTAAAAGCCCGGCTTGCCCTGGGTATCAGCAGTTTTAGAGCGCAACAGCGGCAGCGACCAAACGGTGCCTGTATTATTCACGTAGGCATCGAGCGAATACATATCACCTTCTATAAACTCTTCAATAATAAAGCCCGGCTTACCTCGACCGGTATCACGGCTGTATATTGAATCCACTACCCGAAATCCATGCCGCAGCAGCTTCTTAAGCTCTTGCTTGTCATGAGCTTTTGAAACAAGCATCGAGGCAGCCAGACCGGTTGGCTTAATGATGACCGGGAACTGTAACTCCTCGCTTGCAGCCTGAACCGCTAGGTCAGAAAACGCATCAATGACAAAAGTCTTAGGGACCAAAGAGGCATCGTAACTCTCGAGCAATCGTCGCATCTCTGCCTTGTGTGTTGACCAGTCAAGCGAACTCTCTGTAGGGCCAAGCAGCTCAGGAACGAAGGGCAATAACTTCTTCAAAAATGGCTGATTGCGTTC
Organism: uncultured Candidatus Saccharibacteria bacterium; assembly: GCA_964530555.1. GTDB lineage: Bacteria > Patescibacteriota > Saccharimonadia > Saccharimonadales > AWTP1-31 > CAZHBD01. The sequence goes on from CAZHBD010000003.1 coordinate 17,803, forward strand.
TGAACTACAGGTCACAAATAGGAGCTGGCTTTCCATCGGCGCAACGAGCTCTTTAAGGGCGACATCGCTCGAAAAATCACACACAATTGTCTCGAATTGACCTTTTTTGTCAACCACATTACGGCCCTCTGCCTTAACCCATTTATCGAGCAAAATCATACCGTGCAGTGGTCGACGGAGGTGCTTTGAGAGCTTTTCCAGGGCATCGGCAAACTCTTGATCAAAATCATTCAAAAACAGGGCGATTGTGCGGTTTGGGTCAGTGGCTAATCTGCTCATAAGCTAAAAATTATAAGTTGTCCTACGTTTGTAGGCTATTTGATATCTTTGTATGCTCAAAATCTATCGTAGGGACTGTCTGGCTGGGGAGGAGGGACTCGAACCCCCGAATGCTGGGACCAAAACCCAGTGCCTTACCACTTGGCCACTCCCCATTGTTGTACTTGGTGTGAAACAGATAGATTTTAGCGTAAACGCAACTTTATTTCAATCTGATTACTGCTTTCGTTATACTACAAGCATATGCGTGTTATTGAGCCACGAATGATGCCCCGTCCGGCTGTTCCCCGCTCGCGTCACTGGCTAACCAAATGGTTTGCGTGGTTTGGCGTGGTTATATTCGTCATCTACGCGATATTATTCGTCATCCGATTTACTCGTCCATTGCCGGTTTTGACGCCCGAGACTAGAAATATTGCCATCAACCCCGAATTAAAGGGTCTTAATTTGCCGCTCTACGGTCAGGTTGCTGTTGGCGCGGTTGGTTATGGCCAACTTGCTAAATCGGGTGATGACACACCACGGCCGATGGCCAGTGTGGCCAAGGTAGTCACGGCGCTGGTAATTCTCGACAAAAAACCTTTGCAGCAAGGTCAACAAGGGCCAGCGCTGACCCTTGATGACCAAGATGTATCCCTGTTTGAAGATTATCTCGCTCGAGGTGGATCAGTGGCCCGGGTGCAGGTTGGTGAGCAAATTAGCGAGTACCAGGCGTTACAGGCGCTTCTCTTGCCCTCAGCCAACAATATAGCTGATACCCTGGCACGCTGGGCTTACGGTTCGCAGGATGATTTTGTGCTCGCCGCAAATAAATACTTAACCAGTCAAGGTCTGAAGCAAACATCTTTGGCGGATGCCAGTGGCTTCTCACCCAAGACTGTCAGCACAGCAAGCAATTTAATAAAGCTGGGTGAGTTAGCGCTTGCTAACCCTGTTGTAGCTGAAATTGCTGCTCAAAGTACGGCAGTCATACCGGTAGCCGGCGAGATTGTCAACGTCAATACTTTGCTGGGCAAAGATGGTATCGATGGCATTAAAACTGGCAATACCGATGAAGCTGGCGGCTGTTTTCTAACGACGGTCCGCTACAAATATCAGTCGGGGAATGAAGTTCGACTTGTCGTGGCCGTTATGGGCGCCTCGACGCTGCAGCAAGCCATGGAAGATGCTCGAAAGCTGATTGGAACGGTCTCGTCGGACTTTGCAACTGTGTCTCTTCCGGCTGGGACGATCGTAGGATACTACAATGTACCCTGGGGACAACGACTGACCGTATCTACCAAGAGCGCCGTTTCGCTGTTTCGTTGGCAAGGAACCGCTGTACGTGGCGAGACGAGCCTGCCCCCCTCACAAGCTAATGACCTGCCGCAAAAACTTGGTTCGCTCAAAGTAACCAGTGGGCCAAATTCAGCGAGTGTAGCTTTGCAACTCGACAGTGTACCCTCGCAACCAAGCGTGATCTGGCGGGCGCGACGTGCCACCACGCTATAATAGTGATATGTATCCGTCTGCTTATCACTTGCCTACTCCTCCAAAAGTGACTTGGCGAGCAAAACTGGGCGCATTGCTGTCTCGCTGGAGATACTATATTTGCGCTGCCGGCATATTGCTCACTGTCTTGATAATAGTCTTGCTGACGGGCGGTTCTGGCAGTCCGAAAAATGCCTCGCCCAACAAACAGAACGCAACCACCAAGGCAACAGAATCATCGCGCGTGCGGCTTATCGCTACCGGCGACACTATTGCGCATGATGTGCTCAATGCCCGAGCTAAACAGCCTAGCGGAGACTACGACTACTATCAGTTTATGAAACTGATGAAACCATACTTTGATAAGGCTGATGTGCGTTTTTGTAATCAAGCTGTTCCTGGTGGTGGCGAAAAATTTGGCATTAGTGGGTATCCTGTTTTCAATTCGCCACTGCAGGTCGCACGAGATCTTAATAGGCTGGGTTGTAACGTAGTTAATACTGGCACAAATCACACCTTTGATCGCGGTCAAGCAGTGATAGACGCTGAACTTGACTACTGGGACACATTGCCCAATATGCTAGCGGTAGCAGGGGCTAATCGCACTGCCCAGGAACAGGCCAAGCCCCGGACTTTTACGGTCAAGGGTGTCAAGTTTGCTTTTTTGTCCTATACGACGTACAGCAATACTTCACCGGCCAATAGCTACGGTTTGAATGTGTTCGATGCCGCAACTGCTCAAAAAGACATTACTGCAGCGCGACAATCAGCTGATATCGTTTTGGTGAGCATGCGTTGGGGCACTGAATATTCATCTAGCATTAATGACCACCAAAAACAACTGGCGCAACAGCTTGCTGACTGGGGGGCGGATGTTGTGCTAGGACACGGGCCTCATGTCTTAGAGCCCGTTCAAAAACTCATCGGTAATGGTGGCCGACAAACACTAGTTTGGTATTCAATCGGTAATTTTTTAAATGCGCAAGAATCGATTGAGTCTTTAGTGAGTGGGTTAGTGGTGGTTGACATAGATATTAAGACAAAACAAATCCAAGAACCTGCTTATTTACCGACGTATATGCACTATGAGTGGACAGCTGAGCAAAAAGCCAAGGAAGACTTGCTCGCTCGGCATGACTTCACGATAGTGCCGCTTGATCAAGCGACCTCACTGTTGGCTCGTTCTCAGAACAACACGACGGTAGCGGCTCAGACGCGACGTGTTACAGAACTGCTCAATACCAATACAAAAGTAAAAATGCTGACCTCTAAAACGTACTGAAAACTCTAGTTCAGACCGAAAAACTCTTCCATGGTCTGACCGTTGCGGTGCAGTTCGGCCGCAAGTTTTTCGCCAACAAACCGAAGATGCCACGGCTCGTACTGATAGCCTGTACTGTCTTCCTTGCCCTTCAGATAACGAATAACAAAGCCATAGCGGTAGGCATTTTCGGCTAACCATTTGCCCGTTGGTGTATCACCAAAGCTCTGCACTAGCTCGCAGTTGGTATTGATTGCGCATACATCCATAGCCAGTCCGGTTTGGTGCTCACTTGTTCCAGGCTTAGCACTCGAGCGGTCGGCAGCCTCTTGTCCGTCACTTGCCACGTAGCCGTTGTAGAGCTGTCTCTGATACGCCTCGGACCTGTAGCCACTGGCCAGTACTAGTGGGACGTTCGCCTGCTGCGCGGCAGAAAACAACGCTTCAACTGATTCTGCTGCCGGCTTGCCGATGTGCATTTGTTCTGAGTCTTTGTTCAAACGCTGCGTTACGCTGGGTACAACCAGGTTTGCTGGTACATACCCACTTGGCAACGGTCGTTGTTTGTTGACTATCCACCACAGGCTGCCAGGTGTATCGATAGAGTATTCTTTTTTATTAAACACTGTTCCGGCGTTATTGCTTACAACGTTCGGTTTGCTAGATGGTGATCGCTGTGATGATTGCTGGTTAACACGCCATGCGGCAAACGCGATTGTCCCAAAAAGTGCTATAACAAGCAAAATACGTTTCATACGAACTAGTATACACAACTTTTTTACCGGTTACGCTTGCTAGCACGAATATCCATACCTTACAGTATGGGTAGCTATGCCAACCGTCAAAGACCCCATCGACCTCATTGTGCCGCTATATATGAATGGTTTGCAGGGCCGCATGCTACGAATGCCTGCTCCACGCGGGCGCAAGCGCGAAATACTGTTTGTATATGGCCATCATTCGAGTCTTGAGCGATGGTCGGGCTTACTGACGGTGTTGAACCGTTACGGTGCTGTCACAGCCCCGGATTTGCCTGGCTTCGGTGGTATGGAAAGTTTTTACAAGATTGGTGAGAAGCCTACCATTGAGCGACTAGCAGACTATCTTGCATCGTTTATTAAGCTGCGTTATCGACGAAAAAAATTTACCATTGTTGGGTTGTCGCTCGGCTTCGCCATTGCAACGCGCATGCTCCAAAAATACCCCGAACTATCAAGTCGTGTCGACTTGCTTATCAGTGTTGTTGGCTTTGTGCATCATGAAGAATTTAAGTTTAAGCGACGCAACTATTTATTGATGCGCTACGGCTCGAGCTTCTTTTCCAACCGGCTCCCTGCCTGGGTCTGTCAACATATCTTGATGCGTCCGATCTTCATTCGTACAATTTATCGACTACAGTCGGATACCAATGCCAAGCTAAAGGATGCCGATACGGCCGAACGCGACAAACGAATCGACTTCGAAGTCGGTTTGTGGCGCAACAACGATGTCAGAACCTACATGGAGACAGGATTGTCGATGCTAACCCTGGATCTTTGCAATGCTCAAGTCGACTTGCCAGTGACCCATATTGCGGTCTCGACAGATCGTTACTTTGATAACCATATTGTTGAGCAGCACTTAGGTGTGGTTTTTCGCAAATCTACTATTGTTCCGGCACGTATGCCAGCACATGCCCCAACAGTTATTGCTGATGCCAAAGCGGCTGCCAGTATCATCCCGCCAAAAGTACGACGTATGCTAGCTGCTCGGTAAGGTCTGTTATACTGTCAGTCATGAGAATCGGCATGGTCTGCCCATATAATTACTTTCGACCAGGTGGTGTGCAGACCTGTATACGCGAGCTCAGCCAAGAGCTTCGTAAGCGAGGGCATTATGTTAAGGTGATTGCTCCCAACCCGCGTCGCGATATTCCAAAAACGTTGGAACCGGACTTAATATTACTCGGCGGCTCGACGGAGTTTAATACCCCGTTTCACACGAAGGCAGACATTGGTATTGCTCGAAACACTGACGTAATTGATGACCTTTTTGCTCGTGAGAAATTTGATATCTTGCACGTACATGAGCCCGGCTTGCCGTTATACGGTGTGCAATTATTAGCTCGCTCCACGGCAAAAAACATTGGCACAATGCATGCCTCATTACCCGACAGCATGATCAGTAAATCATTCGAAAAACTTATGACGCCGGTCGCTCGATATGTTGAGCCACGTCTTGATCGGGCAACGGCCGTTTCTGAAGTAGCCAAAGACATTTCGCTCGGTTACTCACCCGGTTTGGACATCGAGGTAATACCTAATGGCATCCGTTTGGACAAGTTTAAGCCTGTCGTGAATAAGTCGCCCAGACGCAGAAAAACGATATTATTTGTAGGCCGCCTCGAAAAACGCAAAGGTGCTAGTTACTTGCTGAAAGCGTATGCCGAACTCACAAAACAACGTACTGATATTGAACTTAAAATCGTTGGTGATGGCCGCTTACGGCCACGTCTTGAGGCGTTGGTCGAGAAATATGGCATACCACATGTATCGTTTCTTGGTTTTGTCAGCGAGGCTAGGAAAATTAGTCTCATGCAAAAAGCGGATATCTTCTGTAGCCCTGCTCTGTATGGAGAAAGTTTTGGGATTGTGCTTCTGGAGGCCATGGCATGCGGGTCAGTTGTTGTTTGCGGCAACAATCCTGGTTATGCTTCTGTCATGACGGGACGTGGTAAGTTAAGCCTGGTTGACCCGACATCGATTACTGAATTTAGCCATCGTCTTGAACTTCTGCTATACGACCAAGAGCTGCGTGCCTACTGGCTAGAATGGGCGCGTGGTTACGTCAGTCAGTTTGATTATCCTGCTATAGCCAAGCAGTATGAATCGGTGTATAAGCAGGCGCTTAAAAGCTGATGAAAGTTGGTTTCGTCCTCGACGATCGATTTGATGTCCAAGATGGTGTGCAACAATACACCAGAACCATAGGAGCCTGGCTTAGCGAGCAAGGACATGATGTGCGGTATTTGGTGGCGGGCGATTCTTCAGCGAATTCAGATGTATTAGTCCTGAGCAAGACAACAAATATTCGGTTCAACAAAAATCGCGTGCGCCTGGTCAAACCCATTTCTGTTTCCAGGGCATCTGCGACTCTGGAGCGTGAGCAGTTTGATGTTTTGCATGTTCAAATGCCTTACGCACCGTGGTTTGCCGGGCAGATCATTCGCGCCACCTCACCAAAGACGGCAATTGTCGGAACGTTTCATGTCGTACTCGACTCAAAGATGGCGGCGTTTGCATCGCGCGGTCTGCGGCCACTTTATGTCCCCACGCTTAAAAAGTTTTCAGCGATTTGTTCGGTCTCCGAAGCTGCGCGAGCATACTTACGTCAAAGTCTAGGTATTTCGAGTTGTATCATTCCTAATGCGGTTGCGGTCGAGCGTTTTATGCGTCAGCAAACAGCGAACCGGCAGCCTGGTAAGCACCGAATTGTGTTTCTGGGACGACTCGTAGAGCGAAAAGGCGCCAAACACCTTATACGAGCCTTTGCACTGATGCCGGATCTCGATGGGCTAGAGCTTTATATTGTGGGGGACGGTCCTTTGCGTGCCAGCCTGGAAAAACTGAGTAAAGAACTGAACATTGAACAACATACACACTTTACGGGGAGTGTCTCTGAAGAGGAAAAAGCTGCCTATCTTCACTCTGCGAGTTTGGCGGTCTTCCCAGCGACCGGCGGTGAAAGTTTTGGCATTGTACTGATTGAAGCTATGGCGGCGGGTGCTGGCGTGGTGCTTGGTGGTGACAACCCCGGATACGCGTGCGTGCTCGGAAAAAAATCAGCTACACTCTTTGCGCCAAGCAACCATCAGGGCCTTGCCCATTTGATGCAACGTATTCTAGCTGATCCGACGCTTCAAACCGATCTACACAAACAACAGCAACAACTTGTCAAACGGTTTAGCGTTGAAACAGTTGGTCAAAATTTGCTGAAGTTTTATCGTCGCGCTATGAATACACCTCAAAAAGTGGCATAATGCTTCTGATATGGCTGCTACCAAAGAAAAACTTGAGGTAACTATTTCCAACAGAACGGTTTTACGAGTGCTCGCGATGCTTATCTTTGCCTACTTGGGCGTGCGCGCTTTCGTCTCTCTGGCTCAGCCTATCACGCTAATTCTAATTGCCTTCTTTTTAGCTCTAGCACTAAACCCGGCAGTTAGCTGGGTGTCACGGCGCTTACGTAGCAAAAATCGTTCACTGGCTACTGCTATTGCTTTCATAACGGTCTTGGTGTTACTTGTAAGTTTTTTCTCGGTCGTCATACCCCCGCTTGCTCGACAAGTTGGGGATTTTGTAAAGGATGTGCCGTCAACTGTACAAAACCTCAAGACGCAGGATTCGCCGGTGGGTCGAGGAGTGCGTCGCTATGGTTTAGACAATAAGCTTGATGAGTTTGCGCATGATTTTAGTCAGAAGATTGGTCCAAAGCCGATCTTAGACACGGCTGGAAGAGTCGGTGAGGTGCTAGTATCAACTCTGGCGGTGCTCGCCATGACATTTATGATGCTTAATGAAGGCCCCTCGTGGATGGAGCGACTCATGGCGTTGGTACCTGCGAATAAACGAGCTCATCGTCGCAAATTGTTAGCGCAGATGTACGGAATGGTAACGGGCTACGTGAACGGTCAGCTGATTATGGCGACTATTGCAGCATCGTTTTTGTTGGTCATGCTATTGATTACCTCATCGCTATTAAACGTCTCTGTTAATGCTTTAGCGTTAGCCGGCATTATGGCGATTTTTGGTTTGATACCAATGATCGGCAACCCAATTGGTGCGGTAATTGTAGTAACCGCTTGCGTGCTCAGCTCATTCAACCTAGCAATCATCGTAGGCATCTACTTCTTAATTTACTTCCAGATTGAAAATATTACGCTGCAACCGTATATCCAGTCCAAGCAAAATGAATTAACGCCACTAACCGTCTTTGTCTCGGCGCTTATTGGCATCAGCTATGCTGGTATTATTGGTGCGCTCTTTGCTATTCCAGTAGCCGGGTGCCTGCGAATTGTTCTGATTGATTGGGCAACCAGCCGCGGCTATCTTCAGTCTACCGAACAGCCGGGCTAGGACCGCTTGGTTACTGATGTGCGGGCCCACTGTGGCCCGAAGGAAGTGTCCCGTAGCTCAATTCCCTGTTTGAGTAGGTCGTTTCTGATTTGGTCTGAAGCCTTAAAGTCTTTTGCCTGTCGTGCTTTTTCGCGCTTGTGTATTAACTCTTTTTGGTCGCGGGTTATGTCTGGGCGATTGGCTAGGTTAAGTCCAAAGAGGCTATCCAGAAAAGCCAGAGTGCCATCTGTATAGTTCCCTTCAACTCCCGGAATAGGAACGGTCAGCATGTAACTGACTAGCTTATTGAGGTGTGCCAACGCTAGTGGGGTATTAAGGTCATCCTGCAAAGCAGTTATTATCTGTTGACGAGTAGTGTCAAATAAATCATCCAGGTCTTTCGGTATACTATCTGTGCTTGGTTGGTGTCGCAGATCTGCCCAAGCTCGCAGTTCATTGAGCCGGTTTTGCGCTGCTTCCAGACTCTCCCAAGTAAAGTTGCTCTGGGTTCGATAGTGGCTTTGCAGCACTAAAAGTCGAAATGCCAGCGGCTCAAATCCTTTGGCAATAATATCTTCCAAGGTAAAGAAGTTCTGTAGGCTTTTGCTCATCTTTCGCCCATCAACTAAGAGGTGCTCATTATGGATGAACATCGAGCAGTAAACGGCGTTGTCTTTTCCGGCAGTGCTCTGGGCAATTTCGTTTTCGTGGTGCGGAAATGCCAGGTCTATGCCGCCAGTATGTATGTCAAATGGTTGTCCCAAACTTTGACTGCTCATGACTGAACACTCAATATGCCAGCCAGGACGTCCAGCTAGATCATGGTCATCCAACACAAATTCCCATGATGGTTCGGTAGGTTTTTTAGTTTTCCAAAGTGCGAAATCGTGTGCTGAGTCTTTATCATACTCGTCGTTACTGATTCTAGCCTGGCTCGTATTGTCATTCGTTACTGTGACCAACTGACCATACTTTTTTCCACTCCGTTTGTAGGCTTCGATTGAAAAGTATACTCCGTCATCGGCAATATACGCGAAGTTGTCTCGGTAGAGCTCGGTAATGAGCTGCTGCATACCAGCGATACTTTTTGGATCAGTCGCGCGTACAAACTGCACTGCGCTTATGTCATTACCGATTACTACCATATCTTGCAGAAATATTTCTTCGTATTGACGGGTTAGCTTAGTCAGGGCTGCTTTGGGTGGTAGGTCTGGGTATTGCTCGTGGCTGCGTCGAATTGTCTTGTCGTCAACATCAGTAAAATTCATGACATGTTTGGTTTTCAAGCCACTGGCCTGGATGACACGGCGCAATAAGTCGGCATAAATAAAGGCGCTGAGGTTGCCAATGTGTATGTGGTCGTAGACGGTCGGTCCACATGAGTAGATTGTGACCCCAGTGTCATGACGGGGCTGCAGTATATCTTGCTGTTTGGTCAGGGTATTATAAAATCTCATTGTGATCCATTGAGCAGCTTGTTCGCTTGTTTTATAAGTTCCGTTTTGAGCTCATTGTGCTGCCAACCAAAGGTTTTAAAACCTGCCGCGCTGGGATGGCCGCCGCCGCCAAAGTGAGCTGCCAGGTCATTGGCGATAGTACAACCAAAGTTACAGCGTATTTTGGCTGTAATCTTACCATCGGGATATGATTTTAAGGCGACTGCAATCTTGACGCCTTCTGCAAAACGTAAATCCTCAAGGGCAAGTACCCCCGGGTTATATAATGCACTATATGTTTCAATCTCTTTCCAGGGAATCTCCACAATCGCCATCTGGTTATCCACAAAATATTGGATTCGCTCAAGCAACTTCGCTTTATAGGCGATAATTTCACGAGGCTTGGTCATGCCGCTGCGACGACGAGCATCAAGTTCGGCCAAGTTAACACCAAAGTCGACTAACTCGGCAAGCGCGCGAATACTGTCGGCGGTCACATTCTCAGTTGTCAGCCCAAGGGAATCGGCCAGCATGGAAGTAACGATAAGTTCAGCAGAAGGTTTCGTCACTTCCCAGTCGAGTGCTTTTGCCAGGCGAAAGATAAGTTCTCCACTCGAGATTGCTGCAGCATCGCTGACCAGCAGGTGTTCAAATGGTAGATCGGCCGCACTGCTATGATGATCGACGACGATTACCGGTTTTTGTTTAAGGCTGCCGACACGACCTGCTTGCTCTAGTTTTTGCAGAAGCGTTATGGTTGAGCAATCAACGACAATACTTAGGTCAAATGTGTTGGGTAGTTCATTGGTCACACGATCCCACCCCGGGATAAATTTTAGATAGCTTGGCATGTCTACGCCGCAATATAATGTGACTGACTTCTTGCGCTGAGCAAGCAGTTCTTCGAGTGCGAGCGCGCTAGCTAGACTGTCTGCATCAGGATTGTCAGCTTGAATAATAACAATTGACGTAGCGGTATCAACGGTCGTTTGGAATGCAGTAATAACGTCTGAGTTCATCTAGAGCTAGTATACCGATTTGCTGGTTAGTTGACCACTTGTCTGCCTTCAAGGGCCCGTGCTAAGGTGATTTGGTCTGCGTACTCCAAGTCAACACCAATCGGTAGTCCACGTGCCAGACGTGTAATAGTCACTGATCTATCGCCTATTTGTTGCTGAATATAGAGCGCAGTCGACTCGCCCTCGACGCTGGCATTTGTTGCCATGATTACCTCACGGACCTTATCTTCATCAAGCCGCTGAAGTAACTCGGCAACGTGCAGCTGCTCGGGAGTAATGCCATCAATCGGTGAGATCAAGCCACCTAGTACATGGTATGTGCCCCTAAACTGGCTGGTTTTCTCTAAGGCCATAATGTCAAAAGGTTCAGCAACAACGGCCACCAGGGTCTTATCGCGTGACGGGTCGGTATAGAGAGACGACAGCTCATCGCCCTTTTTGATTAAGGCAAAGGTTTTAGGGCAATAGTCTATTTCATCATGTAATACCGATAACTCTTTGGCTAGTCGCTTTGCAATAGCGGGGTCGTTACGCAGTAAATAGTAAGCATAGCGTTCAGCAGAACGTGGACCAACGCCAGGTAAACTGCCAAGGGCAGTAATTAGCTTTTCAAGTGCCGGCGGTAAAACCTGCATGAACTGCTACAGCCCTAGATCGCCGAGTGCGCCCATCATAGGTTGCATTTTCTCGGCAGCAAGCTTTTGACTCTGTGCGATTGCATCTTTCACCGCATCCTCAATCCATCGCTCCAGCTCACGGATGTCATTAAGGTCAACCTGGTCTGGGTCGATGTGAATCTTTTTTATCTTCTGCTCACCTGTTATCTCGACTCGGACGGCACCATCTCCCTGCTCGACCGTTATCACTTGTTTCTGTAGCTCTTTTTGAAGCTTTTTTACTTTCATCAACATCTTAGCTTGATCGAATCGACTCACTGTGGATCTCCTTATTGGTGGTTATATTGTACCATTTCTCACAGAATTTGCCGGTAGCTGGCTCGTGTGGCAGGCGTTCGTGGCCAAGCAACAAAATAGTGTTGCACATTGTACCAGCCAATTGCCAGGGTGGCACATCCTAGTAAGACATATGCCAAGCCGCGGGCAAATGGGTTGCGGGGGAAGACGGTAAACCACTGCCCCACCATAAAGGCAATGCCAGCAGCAACGAATAAGAAGCAAAATGGCAACAAAATTGCTACGGAAACGGGGCCTCCCAAGCTTGTCAACATCCAACTTAACGCAGCCCCGCCAATTACTATACGGCTGCGATCAAGTTGCCAGTCTAGAAGAAAGCTGTAAATGCCCAAAATCGCCAAAAGAACACTGCCAAAATCAAGTAGTGGCATACGCCCAAGCCAAATTGAGGGATCGTTCGGGCCGTGCCATAAAAGTCTAATTGGAACGTCGAGAAAGTTTCGACCTATCTGCAGTATGTTGTTCATTCCCTCTTTCGGGAGTCCGCCAATCTCATACAGAACATGAGGGTCTTTAATACTGCTATAGATCAACGGTAATAACAGCACTCCCAGAATTGCGCTGCCGGTAATAACGTGAACTTTCGAAGTTTGAATGAGTTCTTTTAAGACTCGTCTTTGCCATACAGCGCCGGCAATAACAAACCATATCATCCCCGGTATATAAAGCATCATCGCTGCAAGTAGTGTGCCAACAGGCAGTAAGATATGGCGAAAGCGACGTCCCCTGGTTTCTGTACCGTAAGCGATCACAATCACAGAAAACAGCAGTATGATGGTTGGTTCTGCCGAACGTGCAATATGCAAAAACCATGCAGATGATGCAAAAAGTACCGTTGATACGACTGCTACACGCTTAGAGAACCAATGGGTTAGCGTGTAGTAGAAACTCACGATAAGCCCGAGGGCGATAATTACGCTTGCCAAACGCGCAGAGCCAAATGATGGAGAAAATACTTTAATTATCACGAGCTGGAGCAACCGATGGGGCAAAAAAAGCGGATCTGCAATCATCTGTGAGAACGAATGATTGTGGTAGGCTGCCTGTTCCGCATTACTGAAACCCGGCAACAAACTACCTAGTCGATAAATGAGTAGCAATAAAGTTGTCAACAGGGCAATACTGTAACCCAAAACAGGTTGCCATAGCCCCACCATCCACGTTCGAAATCGACTCTTACCCATAATGCTTATGCCCATAAGTATAGCATTTTTAACTAAAAGGTGTGCTGTGCTTTGTATCTATACTACGGAACCGTTGCTTCTCGCGGTCAAAGTACAATTCGACTGCTCCGGTAGGTCCGTTACGATGCTTCTTGATGAAAATGTCGGTTATATTTTTTCGTTCGGATTCCGGATTGTAGTAATCCTCACGGTAAATAAAAGCCACGACGTCAGCATCTTGTTCAATAGAACCCGACTCACGAAGGTCCTGTAGCTGTGGAATTTGCGGGCTGCGACTTTCTACAGAACGGCTAAGCTGACTAAGGGCAATGAGTGGCACGTTTAATTCGCGGGCGATACCTTTTAGCCCCCGCGATATTTCAGAAATTTCTTGTACCCGATTGCCATCACCCCCAAACCGAGCGCCACCACTCATCAGCTGCAAGTAGTCAACGATAATTAAGCCCAATGGATGTGTGTGGGCTTCGCGACGGGCTTTGGTCCGCAGGTCGCTGACGGTAATGCCAGGGGTGTCATCAATATAGATCTTCGCTTCGCTTAGGCTGCCCATGGCGTGGCCAATTTTTTCAAAATCGGCGTCGGTCAGGTTGCCGGTACGAAGTGCCCAGGCATCAACCCCCGACTCCATGGCCAACATGCGGTCAACAAGCTGCTCTTTGCTCATTTCCAGACTAAATATCAGCACTGGTACCTGCGCTTGCAGTGCAATATTATGTGCAAGATTTAGCGATAGCGCCGTTTTACCCATTGAAGGTCGTGCCGCGAGGATGAACAAATCGGACTTTTGTAGGCCTGCTAGAATATTGTCCAAATCTTTAAAACCCGTTGGGACACCACGGATCTTGCCTTTATCTTTGTGTAGTTCATCCAGTCGATCGAAACTTTCACTTAGAATGGTCTCTAGGCTACTGATATCTTGCTTGATATGTTTTTGGCTGACTTCAAATAGCTTGCTTTCTGCGAGTTCAATGAGATTTTGCAGAGCTTCTTCCTCGTGGTATCCGAGCTCGACGATTTCCTGACTGGCCTTAATGAGCCGACGTCGCAAAGACTTTTGGGAAATTATGTCAGCATATTGCTCGGCGTGGGCAGCCGTGGGCACAAAATTTGTCAGTTGCGTGAGATAGGTGGCACCGCCAACGAATTCAATGAAGCCAGTTGCTTTTAGTTGATCGGCCAAGGTCAATACATCGATAGGCTGATGTTTCTCATATAACTGCACAATAGCTTCAAAGATGCGCTGATGTTTCGGGTCATAAAAATCCGCCGCTTGTACGATATCGGCAACTTTTACGATAGCTTCGCTATCTATAAGAATGGCTCCAAGCAAACTGGCTTCGGCGTCAGTATTTTGAGGTGGTATAATAGCCTTTTTTGGTTCCAAATTGCTCCCCTGTCTCAGGATTCTAACACTTCTGCACCACCAAAAATATTGCTTACGTTATCAAGTGCCGCAGTATCTTTCGTAGCGGGCTTTGCGACTTTTGCGCCAGGAACTTTGGTTTGCAGTGCACACTCCAGGACGACCACTACGCCGAACAACTCTTGAATAATGCCTGTTACAATTGCTCGCTTGGCACTGTCTTTGAGTTGTTTTTCATGGAAAGCAAAGCGGAACGTCAAGGTCAGGGTGTCGGCATTGGGCATGTTCGCTTGGGCCATGCGTAATATGCCATAGAGCGTATTGTGGTTTTTCTTGATTGCCGCCAGAACGGCTGGCCAATCGTTGACACTAAAACTACCACCTGTTGCCGAGCTCGTAGAAGCTTTGGGAATTTCGGTTGGTTGTTTTGTCGAGGGCTCGGGTTTCTGATGTATCTTGTCAGATGTTTTGACGTGCGTTTCAGCCCGTTTTTCTTGATTGCCGCCTGCGTTGGATGTCAAGCTTGCTTGCACGGGCTGGGCCGCTAGAAGCTGTGGCGTACGTGCTGACTGGGGTTGTGTGTTCTTGGTCGACCCACTGGCGACTAAGGCGGCATCAATGAGGCAGAGTTCGAGCCATTGATCTGGTGACGGGCTGCTAGGCACGGTCACGAGCTGTTTCATAAGCTCAATATTTGCAGAACCGTTCTGGATGAGCTGTTCACGCAACGCTGCGTTCAGTTGTTGTGCCACCTTGCTGCCAGAGATGCCCTGGTCACGTGCTTCGCTTAACGATTGCAGAACGCTTGGTACGCTACCTTGATCTATAGCTTGAAGTAGGTTGGTGACTAGAGCTGACGGTGCCAACCCGAGGAGTTGCTGTACATCGTCTCGGGTTACGTGGTCGGCAACGGTGTGTACCTGGTCGAGCAGACTTATGCTGTCACGAAAGCTACCGCCACTATGCTCAGCTATGAGAGCGAGCGCATCGTTATCGATCTTAAGTTTTTCGGATTTTGCAATGCTTGTTAGATGCTCGACAAGCTGTTCGGTGTTAATAGGACGAAAAGCAAAATGCTGCGTTCGGCTGATAATCGTCTCGGGCAGTTTGTGTGCTTCAGTTGTAGCCAAAATGAAGATGGCATGTGCCGGTGGTTCTTCTAGCGTTTTCAGCAAAGCATTGAAGGCTTCGCGGGTAAGCATATGTACTTCGTCAATGATGTACACCTTGTATTTTGCGCTGCTTGGCAGAATGTGTACTTTATCGCGCAGGTCTCTGACTTCGTCAATGCGCCGGTTGCTGGCGGCGTCAATTTCGATAATGTCCAAATGAGCTTGTCCGTCGTATGGCAGACCATTCACTTCATGAGCTAAAATTCGAGCAACACTCGTTTTACCCACCCCTCGCGGTCCGGTAAGGAGGTAGGCGTGACTTATTTTACCGGATTTGAGAGCATTCTTGAGCGTTGTGGTAATATGCTCTTGTCCGACAATCTCATCGAGAGACTTCGAACGATACTTTCGATATAATGCCTGCCCCATAGGCTTACTATTATACTTGTTAAAGATAGAGAGTTTTAGGTAAAGTGTAGTAGTTTTTATTAAATCATCCAGAAAATCTGCATTTACTTCAGTTTTTGAGATGCATGTTCTGGGAAGACTAGCCAGAGAAATGGAGCACATTTCCCTGCACGATAGGAAACCCGTTCAAGGGTGTCCTATGGGTAAGCGAAGCGAGGCCTACAGCGCTGCCTCGAGTGCTGCCCATTCGGCGTTGGCATCATCTTCAGGAATATTAACACTTACCTGATCGCCGGGCTTGGCCTTGAAGTATGTTACGCTAGCTAGTAATACACGGTACGATTTTGTACCAGCAGTTACGTAGTAGTGACCGTCTTTGAGCTCTAGCACACCAACTACCTGTTTACGTGCAATGGGGCCGATTTGCTTATACATAAAGGTGCCATCATCAGCGATTGTAAGCTTCAAGATATCGCCCTGAACGAGCTTAGACTTACTAGCGTAGTTTGCCGGCACAGGATACGTCTTGCCGTCGCTACCAACCATGTTTTGGCCGTCAAAAACGCCCTCAATAATTTTGCCGAGGTTTTCATCCTTAACGCTGGAGGTTACAATAGGATCATCGCCCACCAGGCTGACCAATAACTCCTTGGCGGCAGCCAAAGAAGTCTCAGCTTCCTGAATCAGGCTCCGCAATCTTTTTATCTGTTTTTCTGGCACATCAGCCATTTATGCTCCCATATCTCCAAGTGTTTGTTTGGTACACTTCTTACGTAAACGTACCATGAATAGTTTTTTGTGTCAAAATAGCAATTCGAAACCTGTGGATAAATGACGAGTGTGTAGCCAGAGCAAGTAGATTATGTCGCCTACCCAATTAGCTTTTTTTAAGCGTGCTAAGATTAGACCATATGTTGGATTCAAAAAGCACGCCTCCCATCAATCCTGAGACCAGTCGGGAACGTATTAACATACGATGTGGGGACTTCGGTTTCCATTTTACGCGTGATGAACAAATCCCCAGTCTGTTGCAGCACGGACTATTGTCTCGTACCGAGGAGACTAACAGAGGCCTATCGGTAAGAGGCAAAGCTTCACGCGCTCCAGGTACATACATATATTTCACCACCGAACCGGAAGACCTATACCTAGTTCCAAAATTCGATGGGCCAAATGATCAATATGGTGATTCGGAACAGAGTCAATTATCTCACGCGGTGGCAGTTGTGGTT
Source organism: uncultured Candidatus Saccharibacteria bacterium (assembly GCA_964530555.1). Lineage (GTDB taxonomy): Bacteria > Patescibacteriota > Saccharimonadia > Saccharimonadales > AWTP1-31 > CAZHBD01. The sequence goes on from CAZHBD010000003.1 coordinate 34,634, forward strand.
GATCGTCCGGACTTTGTTGATAGAAGCGGCCACTTTGCTATAGAGCACGTCGTGGAACCCAGCGACTTTAGGGCCTTAATATTTATCGACCTAATGGCAGCAGGCGGTCGTGGGAATATGGCAAATCCTGGGCGGCCAACTCATGAATTTGATAGTCCAATTGATCCAGTTCAAGTTGCACAGCATGTAGATCTGTTACGAGCCGACTGCCATGCAGCTGGTATTGATATACCGATTTGCGGCGTGTCAGGACAAGTGTATTATCAGCCAGGTACTTCTTAGTTTCATCCTAGCTGGTTGAGACCGCGTAAGTAGAGAGTCAACGCCATATCAAGGCGGACTTTTCGTAGCCAGTCTGTATATTCACGTAAGTTATCAGGATTGCGAGGGTTGACCGGAACTTGCGTATAACTTCCGTGGGCATCTTTTATGACTTTGTCTATATCTGGGGACCAGGTTTGATTAATAAGTCGAGCAAAAGTAGGGCTACGTCCGAGTATAGCTTCAGTAAACTTTATTAACTCGACACTACGGGACTGATCTGCCCACTGTATCTTACCCTCATCGTCGAGCCCCCACACCGGTCGAGGAAGATTTATTGTAATGTCTCTAGGCGGGGAGCCATTATCTGAACGTTTTTCGGCTGCTAAATCAATAGTTACAAAAGATACAGCATTGGTCCCTAGCCATTTGAATAAGTCAGGGTGTGTGGAGCGTAGAAGCTCAGGGATGGACTCGCCCAGTTCGTCCGGGGCACCTAGAAGCCGTTTAACATTAATAAAGTGATCTAATACTTCATCTCCTGTAACAAGTAATGGGTAAAGCCCTACTTCACGAGAAGCCTCCGCCAGTAATGCTGCCTCAGCTTCGTCACGGTCTGCAATAATTAGATGCATATCTGGGTTTGTAAATTCACCAAAAGATTGATGAGTACCGAGATAGTGTCTTCGTTGCTGCTCTAGAACTTTAGCTCGAAATTCATCTCGTTCTGTTTGTCGTCGCCGAGTAAAGTCTGCAACTGATTCGTCTGCTGGAATTGGTTCTTGGTTTAACATGGCAAGTAAATCGGCTGTTTCAATATTCGGCGGCATTGTTTGCAAAGGGTCGTCGCTGTCTAGTTTCATATCTATATGTGAGGGTGCAAACCCATATCGGTTATCGCCAATGGACACATTGATGAAGCCGGTTGAAGTTGCAAATGGATTGGCCACACTGACCCCGTGTCGGGGTTTACCTTTTTCGTCTAGCTCAACTACATCAGCAAATAGGCCAGATTTTGCTGAATCTTGATTGCGACGCAAAGCATAGTTGATAAGTAGGCCGCTATCCGGGTTAAAAATATAAAGAGGCCGTTCGGGGGCCATATCGCCACGGGCCTCAAGCATAGCTACAGTCCCCAAGTGGCTATCAATCATTCTATCCATACTGCGCTCGGGGCCCCCAATTTGCGCCTCAATCAAACCGCCAGCTTTCATCTGTTCAAGCTGTGCTGATACATCTTTCGGGATGGGCAAATTATTGTTAGGTTCAGTCATAGAAGGTTATTTTAATATCTTTTCCTACATCTGTCTACTGTTGCGTAGTCTTTGTATCCAAAGACCTCTTCAGTTGCCCGAGAAGCACTCAGCGTGGTTCGCAAGATATACTGTGCTAATTGGATTTAGCACATGGCTATAGGTATTTGAAAGCTGCTAAGGCTCTCTACAGCTATCCGTACATTATTAACATTAGTCGGATTTCAATTAGTAAGTTGTATAATTTATGCATATGCGGAATAAAAAAACTTATAAAAATAGCCACATAATTCGTAACTTGATAATGACTCCATTCATATTATTTTGCGGCCTGGGGATCATATTGGTTATTACAGGTACTTACAACCTTCCTGTAAGTAAAAAATTTGAGAAGAATAGACAATCAACCGTCGCACATATTGTAGATAGGCAAATTGATTACTATGGTAAGTATCAAAAGATACCATCATACTCGCTCATTTATGAATTCACCCCACGCGAATCAGCTAACTCCTACAAAGGAGATATTGAGGTTGAATATAGTGATTACTTGACCGTCCCAAACGATACAAAAGTGGTTGTATACTATGACTCTACGAACCCCAGAAATAATTATGATGTTGGGACTGAAATTTCAGTTAACGGAAATTATTTTGCTATTAAGTTAGGCGTAACACTTCTAATATTATCTGTCTTGGCGCTACTAGCATTAGCGCGAGACATAAAATCATAAGAATCAAGAGGCCTACGGCTATCTATGATAATGATGGTCTAGACTAGATTCTGTGACAACATCAATGAGAAGTCTGAAGCAATATACTTATATTGAAAACATTGCGACTCAGCCGCACTCTAGCCTTAGATTTGTAAGTACAAAAATATATGCTCATTGATGAGATATAAGTATCGATACAGCTATATTTACTGAGTATTATAAACATCATAAAACAAAAGACCGCCCATACGGGCGGTCTTTTGTGATCGTACAGCGCGTATATTACGCGAGTTCAACAGTAGCACCAGCATCTTCCAATGCTTTCTTGGCGTTGTCGGCGTCTTCTTTCTTAGCTTTTTCAAGCACAGTCTTTGGCGCGCCGTCTACGAGCGCTTTTGCTTCACCAAGACCAAGACCAGTTAGGTCTTTAACAGCCTTGATAACGGCTACTTTTTGAGCGCCTGCGTCCTTAAGGACAACATCGTATTCGCTCTTTGCTTCTTCTGCTGGAGTAGCTTCGCCGCCAGCAGCAGGACCGGCAACAGCAACTGCGGCAGCAGCTGGCTCAATCCCGTATTCATCCTTAAGGATGGTTTTTAGTTCGTTGACTTCCAAAACAGTCAATTTGGTAAGTTCTTCTGCTAATTTTTTAACATCAGCCATAAAATTTTTCGCTTCGCCTTTGAGGAACACCTACGGTTTCCCTCAACGCGCCGGCAAAATGATGTGACATTTTGTCGGGCTGCTCTCTTCCCTTTTGAGGAAGGAGCAAAACGAAACTCTCCTTTCTTTAACTAATTAATTCTTAACCTTACGCGGCTGCCTTATCGGCAACGCCATCTAGTAATGCATGCAAATTGCCCGACAAACCATTGGTAATGTCATTGACGGGCGAAAGTAGTGTAGCCACTACCTGAGCAATGAGTTGCGTCTTGCTTGGCAGGGTTGCCAGGGCGCTAACTTCGTCGCTGCTTAAGAACTTGCCTTCTGGGCTAATGGCGCCAACAAATGTTAGTTGCGGGTTAGTCTTGGCAAATTCAGCGAGCGCTTTAGCGGGCGCAACTTCATCCTCGGTGTTAAAAGCGTACAGTAACTGACCCTTAAGTGCGCTGGTGTCAACGTCTTTGAGGCCTTCGTTTTTCTCGATTGCTTTAATCACTAAGCGGTTTTTAACTACTTTTACCGTGGTTTGATCGGCTCGAGCATCGCGGCGGAGTTGCTGCAAAGCCTTAACGGTCGTTCCCTGGTAAGCGGCAACAACAGTTAGCTTTGAGTCACCCAAAAGGGCGGCCATTTCGTCAATAAGTTGTTGCTTCTTCTCTTTAGTAAGAGCCATAGTAGTACATCCTTTTGATTCTTTAGGTTCGCTGTTTCGACCTTCAGATCGAATTGATCCGACAGCTTCGTTACCTAAAACTAAAAAAGTCTTTGGAAAAACGCCAAAGACTTAGAGAGTTTGTACCTCGGTAGCGAATTAAGGCTCTCACCAGCTACGGTCTTTGGTAACGATTGTTCTAGTTTACCCCTGATGGGTCAAAACGTCAAGCTATAAAAATAATCGGGCTGCTTTGGACCTAGCTGGTGTAAATTCCGTTCCTGCTTGCCTCAAAGCTTTTTCGAGCAAGCTGGGATTATCTGCTTCAAAGCCGATAAGAACCTTCCCAACGTCTGCACCCTGGCCACGGTAGTGAAATAAGCTGATATTCCACCTGGTGCCGATAGCCTGTAAGAAGTCGTTGAGTGCTCCGGGGCGTTCGGGGAAGTTCACCTCATAGAGCGATTCATTATTGCCAGCCGGTGCAGGGCCGCCAATCATATGTCGAACATGTTCTTTAGCGATTTCATCTTCTGAAAAGTCATCGAATACATATCGTTTGTCCCGAAGGCTTGCCACGAATGTAACCTTGTCTTCCGGATTACTAAAAGTGATGCCTACCAGTATAACTGCATCGTTTCGATCGTTAAGTCGGTAACTAAATTCGCTGATGCTAAAACCATTAACTATATCCTGGCAAAAGCGTCGCAAGGCACCGGGTTTCTCTGGCAAGTGAACAGCAAACATTGCCTCCTTACCGCTTCCGAGTAGCGTGCGTTCTGCAATAAACTGCAAGCGCTCAAAGGTCATATTAGCGCCTGAGCAAATAGCGACAGCGACAGCATCGGTTGGTAGTTTGTAAGACTGTAAACCGGCAACACTTACAGCTCCCGCTGGTTCGACGATGCTGCGGGTATCTTCAAAGACCGCTTTAATGGCAGCGCACGTTTGGTCAATGTCAACGGTTATAACTTCGTCGACATATTTTTTTGCTAACGTAAAAGTGTTTTTACCGACCTGTTTTACGGCAACTCCATCGGCAAAAATACCGACATGGGGCAAGACAATGCGCTTATTGGCTTTAAGTGATTTTTGCATAGCGTTACTATCTTCAGGCTCAACACCGATTACCTTTACATCAGGGCGAAGTGCTTTGATGTATTGTGCGATCCCTGTCAACAATCCACCCCCACCAACGGATATGAAGATGTGTGTTACGTCAGGTTGCTGCTCAAGTATTTCTCTGCCGATTGTTCCCTGGCCGGCAATTACGAGAGGATCGTCGAATGGATGAATAAAAGTGCGACCAGTTTCTTTGACGAGCTTCATGCAGTATTCGTAGGCGTCACTGTAGCTGTCTCCATGTAATACGACCGTAGCCCCATAGCTTTTTACGGCTTCAATTTTTATCGCCGGTGTGGTTTTGGGCATGACAATCAATGCTGAAAGTCCAAGTTTTTGCGCGCTTAAGGCTACGCCTTGAGCATGATTACCCGCGCTGGCGGCTATAACTCCGCGGGCCTTTTCAGCTTTTGATAATTGGGCAATTTTGTTGTAGGCGCCACGCAGTTTAAAGGAATGAACCGGTTGCAGGTCTTCGCGCTTGAGATAAACTTTGCGCCCCATAGCTGCCGATAATCGAGGTGCAAAATCCACAGGCGTCTCGATTGCAACATCGTACACTCGAGCAAGCAGCGTTTGTTTGACGGCTTCGTTCACTTGACATCACCTCTCGTTGCGATAGCTTCAATTTCGACAAGTAAGCTCGTATTGGCGACGCGTGGTAGTTCTTTTACCGCCACAGTGCTACGTGCTGGCTTGCATTGTGCTTTTGCAAAAATCTCGGCATACACTTTGTTCATCGTATCGAAATACTTCATATCTGTTAAAAAAACCGTAACCTTTATAACCTGGCTCAAACTGCTCCCAACGTCTGCGAGAACGTCGCTTAGGTTTTGGAGCGCTTGCTTCACCTGGTTCTCTATATCTGTGCTTGCCATGCCGTCTTTGGTCCCTACTTGTCCAGCAGTAAATACCAGCTGCCCTACTGTTGCGCAGGGACTGTATGGTCCAAAAGTTTTCATAGCATCTCCTTATATTAAAACGACCTCTCGCGGCTTGGAGAGGTCGTTGCTTGGATCAAATCGACATCAGCCGCTGGTGCGGTTGGTAATAATGTCGATAATGATTTGTTTACCCATGCATCTCATCATACGCTGTGACGAAGGTATGTCAAGAGCTATGCTGCCAACTCTCTAGCTGCTTGAGCATCAAAATCTGCCCGCAGTATCTCTATCCCCGCTTGCCTGGCATCAGCCTCTACACTAATGACTAGGCGCTCAGTGGGATTAGGTCCCCAGGCGATATCAAGCCCTTCGCTCGGCTGCACGCCATAGCGTTCGTCAAAATACTCACAAAAGCGAGCTACTGCGCAACGACCAATAGCGATCTGCTTACGATAGTGGGGTTCCATTTCTGGGTACCTGACAATGCCTTCGATCAAGCGACGAGTGTCTATGTGTTGTCTGGCGACCATACGGTCAAGTCGGGTTCGATGATAGGTATCTACGTCGCCAATGGTTGCGATAATATCTTCAGCTAAAAAGCCTTTTTCCTTTTCGGTGTAGGGTCGCAATTTGGGCTCGGGGACAGGAGTTGTAGGCTCCGGAAAACGTTCAGTTAAGCGATGCTTCTGCATATGATTGTTCCTTATTCAAAATAATAAATCAGGCAGTTAAAGCCTGATTCATCGGGCTGCGCAGTGGCGATAATACGCTCAGGCTTCAACTATGCTGAAGCGCAGCCCAGGAAGGCTGAGAAGGAGCAAAAGTTGCTGAGTCGTTTGTTTCACACCATCACAATAGAGGTGGGTATCCGGTTTGTCAAGATTTCGAGCGGGGGACGATGGTTAGCCACTGGTGTTTCGGGTCGTGCGTTGCCTGCTGAAAGCGCTTCTGGATTTCACTAAATACTTTACCAGGCGCGGTGCTGATAGATACACCATCAACTTGCTCTACCCAGCTGAGCTCAGTTGCAGTACCTGAGAAGAAGACTTCATCAGCAATATACAGTTCTGTGCGGTCAATGGGACGCTCCGCAGTTTTAATACCGGCTTGCTCTGCTAGTTCAATCACGCTCCGCCGCGTAATACCCTCAAGAATATCGGCGGTGACTTGAGGTGTGTACAACACCCCGTCTCGAACCATGAATAAGTTCATAACCGCACCTTCTCCGACCTGGCCTTCCCCGTCAAGCATAATTGCAGCATCATAACCGGCAGTTTTGGCATCGTGCATCGCTAAGGCTGCATTGACATAGCCTCCACTCGCTTTGGTGCGCGGTGGCAATGCATTATCGCTATTGCGGACCCAAGAAGATACAGATACTTTCATGCCGCGCGACTTATCGAAGTAGTCGCCCACAGCGAGAAGGTGCAACGAAAAACTATAGTCGCCACTGATAGATGGACTGAGCGCTGTATCGCTACGGTAAATAAACGGTCGGTAGTAGACATCACTTGTCGGCTTATTCTTTTTGGTAAGCTCAACGAAAGTCTGTTTGATTTGATCGGCCCTAAACTCGTACGGAAAACGCAATATCTTGGCGCTTCGCTCCATTCGCTGTAGATGATCTTCCAAGCGGAAAATGCCGATACTGCCATCGTTTTGCAAATAACCTTTGATACCGCCAAAAATGGCGATACCATATTGCAATCCGTTAGTTGCTATTGAAATTTTTGCGTCACTAAAGGGTACGATGGTATCTTCGAAAAATGCAAATGGTAGATAATCTTGGTGGGCGGCCATAAACTCTCCTTATGCAATAGTGTACACCATTGACATACTCACATATCAGTTATATAATAGATCTTTAATTATAACCTATATGAAACGTGGATTAGCCCTAACTGGAGTGCCTGTTGCGACGGCCGAAGATCGGCTGGTTTTACGGGAGCCACAGGCAGATGCCTGCCCTGCAAGCCGTCGGCTTGCCGAGCGCCGATTGATCGCTGACTATGTGTTGGCTGCAACGCAAGGCAGTTCAGATTATCAGGATGTTGCTCCTATAACTACAGGTGTTGATTTTGACGATACTGTTGGCAAAATTGCTTCAGGCTTTAGCTCTATCCTTGCGGATAATGCTGTAACATGGTTACGCTCGGGTGAAATGTATAACGGAGTTCCTGAGCGCGTGGCTCGCTTGGCACATATTTATCGCACGGGTGCTGGCGATCGACCGCATAAGCTTAACCGAACAATACAGCTTGTCACCCGGATCAATAAAGGGTCTCAAAAAGCTCTGCCATTATTGGTCGACCACCTTTCTGATGAAGTACGTAAAGCAGTGGCCGATGCATCCTACGAGGTTATCTGTCAGTTGGGCGGGTTGGTTGTTGTCTCTGCTAACAGAGACGTGGCTGATCCTATTGAAACAGTTCGATCGTCGAAACGGCTTGTTACTGAGCTGTCGCTAGTTAACAAGGAAACTGACAGTGTACTTCACGGCGTGTTGGGCGCTAACGCCAAACATGTCAAAGGCAAAGATTTTTATGGTGTTCGTTACGACCCTGCTCAATTTGAGCTAGATAGGCGCCGACGTCTGATAACGGTAGATCTGTCGCATCATTTTACAGAACCACGATTCTGGGAACCAACACCTGGCTGCCCTGCACAACTTGGCGGAGGAGTTATGAAATTTACAGACGCAGTGCTGGCTAGTTTTGATCAGCTGGGTTTGAATGATCAAGCGCTTGTAGCTTGAGCTGGGTGTAGCGCTCAGCCGCAAGACGAGTCAGCTCAGGATCCTCACCCTGGTTCACAAACTTCATTGCTTCTGCCAACAATGGGTGGACTTCGGCAACCTTTTCGTGCATTTGCTGGACGAGTTTGCGGTAACCCGGATGCCCTTGTGGGCTGGTGCGCAACTCGTGGAAGTGAAAGGCCTCGCGGGCGTTGTAGGTCATTTTCCAGCGCATCTTGTGACCAAGTAAGGTGGCATACTGTGCTTCGAGAGCATAACTGTTCGCCTGCAAGTAGCTATAGAGTTCGGCACTGAGGTCAAAGCACCGTTCGTACAGGTCGCTCAGACCAGCTTCTTCTACCAGTTCCGGAACATCAAAGCCGAAGCGCGGGGTAAGCTGCTGCCACTCGAGATCGTCAACCATGCGGTGGCGTTGTAAGTCTCGGAAAATACCGTAGTCACAGATGAGGTCCCAATTATAGTGGATTTTTTCAAGTGCCCGCCCTGGCTTGTGGCGACGATTTAAACGTTCGCCCATATAAGTATGGATAACCTCTGCTTTTTTGGCATATGGCCACGCAGTAATTTCAGTCTGTAACTCTTGCAACGACAAGTTGGTATGTTCGTAGAGCATGTCAGCGACAATATCTAGTTCGTTGTGTGGCCAGTGACTGCTCAGGCGGACTGCTTCGAAATCGCTGCTATGCTGCTGGGCGACCTCGTTGCCGGCCAGTTTCCGCATCGCCTGAGCGGTATTTGCTCGATAAGCGATCATAGCACCACCGCGCTCTGGTTTGTCGGCTCGCTCGAGAAAGGTAGGAATGATTTTGCGCGCTTCGTCTAGGATCTGCTGACCAACTGTGCGAAACTCGGGCAGCTCTTCGCTCAGGAGATGCATGATAAGGCTTTCAAGTGCTTGTCCTGAAGCATAAATACCAACCGTTGCAGTGGTAGCCACAGGGAGTACTGGGCGAATAGCGTCACAGGCCTGAGCGCGAGTAGCCCCTTTCCAGGCGGCATCTTGTTCTGATTTAGATACGGTCGATTGGCCCCGTACATAGTCAGTAAGCTTATGCACCATTTCGGAGTACAGGTCAAAAATAGTATCGAGCGTACGCTCGTAGCGCTCACGAACCTCTGGGGGAAAGTGCTCGGGGGTATGGTATTTGTAGTGGCCGTTTTCTTTTTGGTCAAAATAGATATAGCGGGTTGATTGTTCAAGATAGGCGGCCAGCCGGCCCCATTCGAGTTTCTTGGTGAGTAAATTGCTTGCTTTCTCGACTACCACATGGAGTCCGACCAGCTGCTGAACGGAATCGTCCCCATAGGCAGTGATAACACGTTGCAAAAGCTTCTCGTCTTTGCCGGCTGCTCTGGCGAATTCATCGAGAATCGTAATGCGCATGTCGTCGCCACGTCGACTCAATCGGGCCATCGCAGCTGCAATTGTGGTTGGGCTTAGCTGATCTGTAAACGCATACACGTTGTTGTCGGTGCTGGTAACGGTCTGTTCCAAAAAAGCCTTACCAGCTGGGGTCACCGAGTAATGCCCTTCTTCGTCCTTAGTGACATATTCAGTGTCTGCTGTCGGTTTTTCGCTTACTGATGGGACAGTTGCTGCAGCCGCAGCCGAACGTTTCTTATCTGGTTTCGGCGGTAATATAGGCTGAATTGTCTCCCATAGCATGTCGTTTATGATGTTAATATCGAGCAGCTGATTATTGCGAACACAGTCAATTGCTTTGAAGTCTTTCGGGAACATCTGACATAAGTCATCATACACAGCCACACTGCGTTTTAGATGGTTGAGATCAGCTTCGTGCAGGTCGCGTTTTTTGTCCGTATAATTCCGCTCACCTTTTTGGTCAATAAGTTGCTGAGAAACCTCTGCCGGCACTCGAAGCACGATGTTCTGATCGGGTCGAGGAATTTGCATCATAATGTATTCTAAATTATCGATCCAGATAAAGTAGCCCCGTCGCTCTTCTGTGTTGGTGAACTTGGTTCCTTGGTGAGCCATGTTACTGGCGGTAAAGCGGTTTGCCAACACGATCTTGCCTTGATTGAGAGCATCACGAATTTGTGGGGCTGCTTGGTAGCGGTCGAGAGCATAAAACAGTGAGCCGGTATACGGGCCAACTGCCTCAGCACTGCCATAGGCGCCATTCAAATATTCTTTGACAAAGTAGCTCGATGGCTCGTCATAGCGCGGAAAGTCAAAAGTTGCTATATCGTAGCCATTGTTTTTGAGGCGTTCTTCGAGTAGCTTTAACTGCGTGCCCTTGCCAGAGCCATCGCTTCCCTCGATTACTAAAAATAAACCATTATTCGGTTGCCCTAACGCCATCGTGCTTTTAAACCTTCAATCTCCACCGGTTTACGTCGTTTATCGCGGTAAGCCCGCGGCAGCATTTGATCTGGTGACCAATCAGCAATAATTGAGGCGAGATCGTCAGCGGAGTTGGGCTGGTACTTGCCGCTCAGCAGTTTGTATTCTTGATCAACTGGCCCGGTTTCGTAAAACACTAACTGTGCAATGCGTTCTCCGACTGGCAGTACGACGCTCTCGTGCTGGTTCATGTTGTAAATCTCCATGGTCCAGCGATTGATGTAACCGGGGTCACCCCAACCGGCATCGAGACAAACGGCTACACCGTTACGACCCCAAGTGCTTCGTGCTTGCATCGTGCTAGTTCCTGGCGCTTTTATGCCGATAAATTCGTGGGTGTGCGCTAAAATGCGTTCACCTGGTCGCAATACAATAATCGGCTGGTCGGCCGGGATATTCTCGAACAATTGCCGTCCGTGTTTATTAGCCCAGTCTTGATGAACCTCAGCTTTTAGTGCGCCGCTAAAATACTGATTGACAGCATACTCGTCAAATGGATTATAAAAACCACCTTCACTCGGACGTTCGGTGCGGTAGTACCAGCTGCCAAGTGTAACGTCCACACTGCTACCCGCAATATGTTCTTCAACAAACGGATAGAAGACTATGTGACCGTCTTTAATAGCTTGCTTAATTTGTGTGTTGCTGTATACCCCCACAAACGCTCCTTGTAAGTACTATTTTACGTGACTATTTGACATACTGACAAGCTTACTGTTGATATTACAACTGCAGTGGAGAACTTGTCTCCTAGTAGCTTTTACCAAGTTGATTGCGCTGCAGGTCAGCGTAAATCTTGTGGGCTGCCTCCCGTAACTCGGCTAGCGTCGCGTTATTCGTAATCTGGCTGTCGAATACGACTTTTGCGCGTTCGCGCTCCGTTGGGTCAGCTTGATCGAGTACTTGGGCACCGGGACGAGTGATTTGTAATACATGGCCGCCAGCGGACTGGATAATCTGGCCATCACTCGGGAACCTGACACCCCCAATGATAAACAAGGGACAGCCATTTCTAGCGGCGTTCTGGGCGCGGCGCACCAGTTCGTCGTACCAAATACCTCGGCTGACATGGGTCACGAAGTAGCCGCCCAACCATTGTAGTAAGGCTCGGTAGTGCTGCTTATTGTGTGACGTAATTACCTCGTGTGCTAAGGACGGCTGCTGATTAACGTGGGCGATGTACTGAAATAACTTTTCGTAGTCGGCAGGCTGTTTATTGATGTTCTGCTGTTTCAGAGTGACCTTTTCAAGCGGTACTCTGACCTGGGTGATGTGACCCAGAATGCTTGGCAGGTGGCTAAGCCAGCGATTGACACTGTCGAGGTCAGTTTCCTTGGGCTGCTCCTTGGCAAAAAACGTATTGAGCTCGTTAGCGACTTCGGAGATGACCAGGCTGCTTTCAGTCTGTTGAGCCTTCGAGTCGATCTCAGTCAAAAAATTAGCGAGTGTTGTCTTGCCGTGACCGATTGGCCCGGTAATACCAAGCAATATCATGCGTCTATTATAGACATAACGTCTACAAACGTCGCAATTTAGAGTACTTGATTGGCGTTGAGCTTAATGCTCGGACCCATCGAGGTGGTTACATAAGCGCTTTTTACGTAGACGCCCTTGACACTCGATGGCTTATTGCTCTTGATGCTCGCGAGTACAGCAACTGCGTTTTCTTCGAGCTTCTTGGCGTCAAAACTTACTTTGCCAATGCCTAAGTGAATAATTCCTGTACTGTCAACGCGGTATTCAACTCGACCAGCCTTGGCTTCGCTAACGGCTTTGGTAACATCTGGCGTCACGGTACCGCTTTTAGGGTTAGGCATCAGACCACGTGGACCGAGTACGCGGGCATATTTTCCGAGTTTAGCCATCATGCTCGGCGTAGCAATCAGCACATCGAAGTCGAGCTGACCCTTGTCGAGCTTTTTGGTAATATCGTCTGCGCCAGCAATGTCTGCGCCCGCCTTCTTAGCCTTGGCAGCATCTTCAACATCGGCAAAAACAGCAATTCTGACAGTTTTACCTGTTCCTGCTGGTAGTACAAGGTTGTCTCGGATATTTTGGTCGGCTTGTCGTGGGTCAACGTTCAAGCGTACGTGTAGCTCAACGGCGGCATCAAACTTGGTGGTGCTTGTTTTAGTGGCGAGTACCAGAGCTTCACTGAGTGCGTACTCTTTGTCCTTAGCAACGAGTTTTGCAGCTTCACGGAACTTCTTGCCTTTGCGCTCCAGCAAACTTCGGGTCTTGGGTGCAGGCTTAGCCTTAGTTTTTTCGTCCTCGTGCGCTTTAGCCTCGGCTTTGCGCTCCTCTTTGGCTTGCTTTTCTTCGGCTTCTTTTACAGCTTTAGCGCTGCGCTTGCCGGCTTTTGCAGTCGACTTCTCAACTACTTCTTTTTCATCACTTGCTTGACTCGCAGTGTCACGAGTTTCTTCAGTAGGCCCATCGACTACCTCCGTTTTATTGGTTACTTTTTCTTCTGCGTCGGCTGATTTATTCTTGGTTGCTGTTTTCTTGGCTTCTGCCATCTGGTCTCCTTCGTGGTTCATGCGAGCTACTAACTCTCCCACAAACTAATAATAATTCGCATATTATACGCCAATTTTAGTCTTTTAGCCAATTCTTGCCTATTCGGATTGCGACAAGATGACCTCGCCTAATGCCACGAATAGATCGGCAGCTGCGGCTTCGAGATCTGTGGCAGCCTGACGCGCATCATAGCCAGCCAACTCTTTGAGTGTGGCAAGTAGGGTTGGAAGGTTCACAACAACTGCCATGGCAGAATTGAGAGTCGCTACTGTATCTTCGACATCGATCTCTTGTCGGGTAGTCATGCTAGACTCGGGTGAAGTTCTTTCATTCATAGCATGCTTCTGGTTAGTTGTCTGCCGTAAAAGTGACACCGACTTCGCTCAGTCGGCCAATAAAATAGCCAGCTTGGTGACTGCTAAGCATGTTCTGTTGACGCACGAGTCGTACATAGTCAGCAATGCGGATCGATTGATCTGCTAGTGCAGCATACGCAACAGAGCGATCACGCTCGGTATATAGCAAGTCTGGATGGTGCTGTTCCGCTTGAGTAACTGGCTCCACCCCTTCGCTGCTTTGACCGGAATACTGCATTATTGCTCGATTTCGACGCCCATGCTCCGAGCCGTGCCAGCCACCATTTTCTTGACGGCAGCAACATCGTCGGTGTTCATATCTTTGGCTTTTTCTTCGGCAATCTCAGTGAGCGCTTGGTCGCTCAATTTCTTGTCAACCTTTTCACTGTTGGGCTTTCCCGAACCCTTCTGAATACCCAGTTTAGCTCGGATTAAATCGTCGGTTGGTTGGCTGACGACACGGAAATCCATGGTCCGATCATCATAAATGGTGATATGCGCAGTTACGGTGCCTTTCATTTCCTTAGTGGCATCGTTAAAGGGTTGGATAAAATCCATCATATTCACACCGTACTGACCAAGAGTGCTACCAACCGGTGGTGCGGCGCTAGCTTTGCCAGCAGGAATTTTCATCTTCAGGTTAGCTTTAACCTGTTTTTTGTCTGCCATACATTTTCTCCTTCGAGTATGGGACAAACCTGCGGTTTTTCCCATCGCGCCCGGCCAAAAAATGTGATTTTTAGCTCGGGCTACTCTTTTCCCTTAAAATTATGATTTGCCTTGCCGGTGAAGCGTCCGACTTGTGCGTAACCCAGTCAGTATATCAGAAACTTACCCCTGTTGTCTACTTATCTTACTGACGGCTTGCAATGCGATTATGGTGAGCTTCGCTGATCCAGTGGAGAGCGTGACGAACCAGTGCGAGTGCACCAACCCCAATTGGCACTGCGGAAACTTCGGCTATTGCATTACCGGATCCGATTAAACGCACTTCAACACAGGCTGCTAATACTGGCAGTGTAGAAACTGCTATAGCATCTCCCCAGCCTGCACCATGCCACACAGGTACATCTTTTCTCTCTGAACGTACATGAAATGTCCAGTCACGAGACGGCGACACAGTATCTTGGCCTGTTGTCTGGTTGGCTTGATCCGCGCGACGAGCACGAGCATAGATTGTAGGAGTATCAGGGACCGCTAAATCGTGAGAATGAGGGTTTGCTTCGGGGCTTACCATACAGCCTCCTACACTCGTTTAACTTGGAGGCTGTCGAGCTCAACCGGCGTTTCGCGCCCAAACATGTTGACCAAAACTTTGAGTTTACCCTTGGCTTCGTCAATTTCGTTAATTGAGCCATCAAAGCCTTTGAACGGTCCGTCCACGATGTTGACAACTTCGCCTTCTTTGAAGTCCATCTTGTGTTTTGGCTGAGAAAGTCCCATGCGCTTGTTGATCTTGTCCATTTCCTCTTGGCTGACTGGGGTTGGATCTGTTCCGCTCCCTACAAAGCCAGTAACACTTGGCGTATTACGGACAATATACCAAGCGTCTTCGCTCAGCTTCATTTGCACCAAGACATAACCCTGGAAGATACGCTTCTCGACGACCTTTCGTTTACCATTTTTGATCTCGATCATCTTTTCTTTCGGTACGAGAACTTGGAAGATTTTATCCTTCATGTCGAGACTGTCGGCGCGTTGGCGGATGCTTTCTGCGACTTTTTCTTCATAACCACTATAGGTGTGGATGGCGTACCATTGTTTGCTGGTGTCATAACGTTTTGTCATATGGGCTCCTATTTGAGTAGTACTTTCTTAAACAAGTTTTCAAGACCATAGTCGGTTACAGTTACAAGCAGACCGAACACTATGGCAAAAGCAAAGACGGCAACGGTGAGCTGCCATGTTTCACGTCGACCGGGCCAGGTAACCTGACGAAGCTCCTTCCAAGAGTTGCGAAAATAGCGCAAGAAAAGGATAGCCGCCAGCACGCGACCAATTAACCGAGCTGGCCGGGTTTTAAATGGCCAAAGTAGAAATCGGAATGGGCGTGCGATTTTTTTGATGCCAACCCAGAGCTTTTTGAAAGGTACTGCGGCAGTAGACGCGGTCTTGCGTAAGACGCGTGGGTTTTTGTTTGCTTTGGCAGCAGCCTTTTCGGCCTTGGTACGAACCGTATCAGCTGGCTTACGTAAGCGAGGTGCTTT
>CAZHBD010000004.1:0-30024 GCA_964530555.1 uncultured Candidatus Saccharibacteria bacterium
TTTGTTATCTTTATCAACAACCAAGACCTTAGCTTCGGGCATTATTTCATCCCTTCCACTGAGCTAAAAGTGCGCTCACCAGTTTTATCGCGGCCAGTGTAGAAGAGTTGTGGCTTACTCTCGTTGAGATGGGCCGCTTTTATTTCACCAAAAAAGACATAATGATCGGCTGGCTTGGTGTAACTGTGGAGCTTGCACTCAAAGTTGATGCGAGCATCGGCAAGTAATGGCGTTTTACCGATTGTCCCCGGTAGTGTTGCGATGCCTGATTTGGCGAATTTATCCTCGTCTTTCCCCGAAACTGACCCAAAATACTCCAACTGTTCGCGCAACTCTGCACTGGGGACAACTACCACGAATTCTTCACTAGCTAGAATGAGCTCGTGCGTGTATTTAATGTCGTGCAGAGCAACAGCAATCATTGGTGGTGAATATGAAACTTTCATATTCCAGCCAGCTGCCATACCATTTGGCTTACCATTTTGATCAACAGACAGAACAAAGACAGTTGGCTCGACTAAACTTCGTCGCATAGTATATTCAATATCTTGCTGAGGTTTCATAGCCCAATCATAACAGATTAGCTCTAGATTGGTTTATCCTTGAAGCCGAGCAGGAAACCAATGTAGCTGACCAGCAAGTGCAGACCAAAAAAGACACCGAACACAGCGAGGTAGACGTCGAGGGGCTCGCGAACAAAGACGAGGCTGAACAGAATGGCGCCAATGATGTAGTCAAGTTGATCCCAAGGGAACCAACTGTGGCCTGAGGGCACGCCTTTTTGTCGCTTGAAAAAGCTTTCGATGGCATCGCCAAGCAGGGCACCAAAGCCAATCCAGGCACCGAACAAAAACAGATGCAAGCCCGGCCTACTTAAGATAAAGTTCCAGCTCAGCCCGGAGGTTACAAAGAGCGAAGTTAAGCCTCCGCAGACTGTGCCGGTAACAATGCCACGCCAGCTTTTGTTAGCGCCAAAAATCCGTTTTCCTTTGTAGGTTTTACCAAAGTCGAGCGGCGTTTTCCAGCGTGCCAACCAGGGAATTTTATTACCAAGTACGGGTGTCATATTGGCAATGCCTGCAGGCAAGAATAGGATGAATGCGGCCCAAACAATCTGCCAAAACATTAGTGCCTAACTCCAAGTTTTTTTCGCAACCGGTGATATTTGGGGTAGAGCAGGCTGTAGAACGGTGGTCGGTCAACCGCGAAGTGGGCCTCCGCAAGTTGTGCGACTAGATTTTTGGCGGTCGGCTTTTGCTTGATCATTGTAAAGCTGGTTCCTAAACCTTTACGTCCATGAGCATCGCTACTGGCCGCTGTAGCCTTGCCAGAAAATCGTGACCAGGTGTGCGCTTGCGGACCACGATTTTGGAGGAATGCTCGACCGTTGTGAATCTCGATAATATCAATTTCGTTGGCGATCTGGTCCAGTACTTCGCGTCGCATACCTTTGCGGACTGTTTCGAACGGGTGGGGCACATATACCAAACCACCTTGAGCAGTAATTGCTCGCGCGGTTGCCAGAGCCGACATGCCGGGCTTGATGGTTTCGGTTAAAAACAGCCCGATCAGCTCACCTTCACTGGTGGTGATTTCTTCGCCAACGATGATGTGTTCGCCCAGTGAATTGTGCAGACTCAAAGCGTTTTCGATAGTGTCATGATCGGTTATCGCCATGTAGTCAAGTAGCCCCCGCTCGATAACGTCGGCATAGTCTTCAGCACGGATCCCGCCGTCAGGCGAACCAGCCGAGTGGGTGTGCAGGTCAATTTTGATCACAGCTTTCCCCATACTGAGCTAATCCGACCCAGGGCAGTTATGGAAGCGCCAACGGCGATAATGACCATAGCGGCTGGCAACTGGTTAAAGAGCAGCCCGGCGATAAACACGGCAATTCGTACATCGAATTGCATGAGACCCGTGCGGAACGTACGATTGCGCTGATGGCCTTTTGGCAGAGAACTGAGGGCGACCTCTCCCCAAGCGTTCGTGTAGCTAACAAGTAAAGAGGCGCCGCATGCGGCCGCTGCCCAAACGGCGGCCTGGTGGTGGTGCGTAGCAATAAGTGCGTAGGTGGCAGCAGTATATAGCAGTGTTTCTTTGATTTTGTCAGTAACAGAATCCAAGAACATGCCTTTTGGCCCGTCGGTCTTTTGCAGTCTGGCAAGGGCGCCATCCAGAGCATCAAACAATCCAAAGAAAATCAGCAGCATACCTGCAACGAGCAGTCTTCGTTGGGCAATTAAAAACGCAATCACAATATGCATTGCGAAACCCGTTAAGGTGATGGCCGTAGGGCTAATTCGCCCACCTGACAGTCTATTGAGGAGGCCTGCCAAAGACCCCATAAAACGCTTGATAGGCTGACGGATCATATCGACGAGCTTGGCTGGTGACATCAAGCATATTATAGCTTACCTAAGAGCAAGGTATAATAGGTGTATGAATCCTCAAGCCAAAGCGGTGCTTGCTCCCCTGGCAACACTGAGTTTTGCCGCCGCTAGTTTGCTGGTTATTCGTTCAGTGATTTTTGGTTCGCTCACCTTTTGGTACTTAGATTGGAATCTCTTCTTGGCATGGTTGCCGTTGGTTTTTGCGTGGTTACTCGTACGATATGTGCGACATAATCCCTGGGTGAGCTGGCAGGGTGGTGCATTAAGCTTGCTTTGGCTGGGATTCTTGCCAAACAGCTTTTATATTGTGACCGACTTTATGCATTTGCAAGAAGTTAGCCAACAGACCTTGCTGTTTGATGTGGTGCTGATGTTTATGTTTTCCCTCGCTGGCTATGCGGTGGGTTTTGTGAGCGTGATCATGGTGCACAGACTGCTGTTAACACGAATCAATCGGGCTAGCGCAGCAAGGGTTGTTGCCGGTGTTTTTTTGGCTTGTAGCTTTGCAATCTATCTGGGGCGTTTCCTGCGGTGGAATACCTGGGACGTCATAGTTAACCCGGCCGGGATAATCTTGGATATCACTGACCGAATCATTAATCCCGTAGCGCATGAACAGACCTTTTGGGTAACAATCCTGTTCTTTGTGCTACTGAATGCACTGTACTTTGTGCTTTGGCAGCTGACTCAAAGCAGTACCGCGGTATGCCATCGCAAAAAGCTTGCAGAGTAATATAAAAAGTGGTTGAATAGACTAATCATGAAAATGATAAACAATACTACAGCTATGACTCGCCGCATTCGTATGACCGGGGCGGTGCTTGTCGTATTTTAAAATCGAAAGCCTCACACCAGCCCCGTAACCACGGGGCTTTTTAATTTCTTAAGGATTATATGAAAACTAATCAAGTAGTTATTGTCAGTAAAATCAATCCCTGGCTAGAAGGGCTGTCGTTTGATGAACTAGCCGCGTATTCAAGCTCGCCAGAAGCGGATGTCAATCCGGTAACGGTCGACATAGTCGCCGCTCAGCTGTTGGGCTTTGTGGCGGTGTGTGTTAGCTCACTCCCCGGGCCTTACGAGGCCAGCAAGGCAGTGGGCTATGCAGGCTATGCTAAAGATCGAGAATTCAAAGGTACTACCTACGCTCAGCTTGGTAATGTCGTGGTGCTACCAGAGTTTCAAGGTCTTGGCTTTGGGCCTAAATTGGTTGATAAGACTTTTAATGCTATGAAGTCGCTTGGCAAACCGATAGGTGCCGTGGCTAATCACCTGAGTGCTGGCATCTTCAACAAACTTGGCTTTACCTATGCGGGTGATGTGGTCAGCGATTCAGGGCTACTCAAGCCGTTCTACACTTACGACAGTGGTCAATAGTAAAAATTGAAGTTACAATGAAGCCAATGGAGTCACTACAATCGCAGATTGAACAAGCAGTGCATGACCTTTTTGGGATTGACGTAAACATTGAGCTGTCGCGGCCAGATCCACAGTTCGGTGATTTCGCTACAAATGTTGCTTTGCAATTAGCGAAACAGGTTGGTAAGAACCCGCGCGATATTGCCGAGCAGCTGGCCGAAGCGCTCCGCCGCAAACTGCGTGAACAGGTTAGTGAGGTTACTGTTGCTGGTCCAGGGTTTATCAACCTGCGTCTTAGCGATGCCGCATTGATCGGGGAGCTAGCTCGTGTTACTGTCGTGCCACAATCGCTCAAAGGCAAGACGGTAGTAGCGGAGTACTCAGACCCCAACCCCTTCAAAGTTCTGCATGCTGGCCATCTGTACACCAGCGTTGTGGGCGATGCTATCGCAAACCTACTTGAGGCGGCTGGTGCAACGGTGCACCGCGTTAACTTCGGTGGTGATGTAGGTCTACATGTCGGTAAAACGATGTGGGCCGTACTGCAGAGTATTGGTGGCGAGCTGCCTGAGAAGCTTGAACAGTATCAAAGTACTGAGGCGCGCACCGCATGGCTGGCGGAATGCTACATCGCAGGAACCAATGCCTACGACGATGACGCCACTACCAAGCAGCAAATCATTGAGCTCAATAAGCGGATCTATAAGATACAGTCTGACAACGATACATCCTCGCCTTTGGCCCAGCTGTATTGGACAACGCGGCAGTGGAGCTACGACTATTTCGACAGCTTCTACGAAGAGATCGGGACAAATTTCGAAAAATACTATCCAGAAAGCAGTGTTGCTGAACTTGGGCTAAAGACCGTCCGCGAGCAGCTCGGCAACGGTGTCTTTGAAGAGTCGGAGGGAGCGGTAGTCTTTCGTGGTGAACCGTTTGGTCTGCACACCCGAGTGTTCATTAACCGGGAGGGCCTGCCAACCTATGAAGCGAAAGATGTTGGCTTGATTTTCACTAAGAAGAAAGACTACAACTTCGATGTTTCTGTGGTAATAACGGGCAATGAGCAAGAGCAATATATGCAGGTGGTGCTAAAAGCTATCGAGCAGTTCGCCCCGGAGTTGGTACGGGCTACCCGTCACCTGACACACGGGTTGGTAAAACTTAAAGGCGGAGTCAAGATGAGCAGCCGTAAGGGCAATATCTTGCGCGCTATTGATGTACTTGATGCCGCCAAGCAGGCGAACCACAAAGCAACTGGTAAGACTGATAAGAACGTTGAGCTGGGCGCCGTGAAATACGCATTCCTCAAGGTTCGCACCGGCGGAGACATCATGTATGACCCAGAGGAATCAGTCGGTCTAGAGGGAAACAGTGGTCCCTATCTGCAGTATGCACATGCTCGGGCTCGGAACATCCTGGCAAAAGCTGTCAAGCAACCTGATGCCAAAATTGGGGACCTGCAGGCTAACGAACGTCTGTTGGCAAGTAAGTTAACAGAGTACAGTGACGCAGTAGGGCAGGCAATAGATGGGCTTTCCCCGCACATTGTGTGCACCTATCTATACGAGCTGGCCCAAGTCTTTAATCGGTTTTATGAACAAAATCGGGTCATTGGGGACGAACGTGAAAGCCAGCGTTTGTGGTTGGTGCAGATCTACGCAATAGTTTTAAACGATGGTCTAAGCCTGCTTGGCATTCATGCGCCAGAACAGATGTGATGACGATCGTTAATCAAATCCGCCAGGCTTTACGAAGCCAATCAGATCCACTCAAAGCAGAGTTTTTTCCGCGGTTTTTTAAGCCCGAACCCGGCGATACTGATCAATTTCTGGGGGTAACCGTCCCCAAACAACGGGCTATTGTGAAAGCTTACTATAAGCAGCTCACTCCTGACCAAGTAGTTGGGCTGCTTCATTCGCCCGTGCACGAGGAGCGCCTCACTGCTTTACTCATCTGGGTTATGCAATACCAAAAGGGCGACCTAGAAACTAAACAGCTCATTTACAATTTGTATCTAGCCAACTGCGGTCCTATTGGCTTTAAAAACGCAACTAAGCAAGCACAAAAATGGGGTCCCCGGAAAACTTCGCAAGGAGTTTTTTGGGGTATCAACAATTGGGATCTTGTTGATTCGTCAGCCAGCTACATTGTAGGTAACTACATCTTTGATAAAGATCAGACAATTCTTAAGTCGTTGAGTCGAAGCAAAAATGTTTGGGAGCGACGCATTGCCATTCTGGCGGCTGGAGAATTTATTCACCACGGCGAGTTTGCCTGGACATTACGGCTGGCTGAACAAAATTTGGGTGATACCCATCATTACATTCACAAAGCAACCGGGTGGATGCTACGAGAGGTAGGGAAGCGCGACGAATCAGTGCTGTGTGACTTTCTCGATAACCATGCGCATAAGATGCCACGTACTGCCTTGCGTTATGCTATCGAGCGACTCAGTCCTAGTAAACGGGCAGCATATCTCGCACAAAAAGCGTAGAATACATTTATAAGGAGGGTATGTGATGAAAATAAATTATGTTGCACTATATGTCATCTCGTTTGTGGCATTTATTGCGTTAGATGCTATCTGGCTAGGGGCGGTGGCTAAAAATTTGTATGCCACCGAGCTAAAGGGACTTATGACCAACAATGTGAAGTGGGCTGCAGCCGGATTGTTTTACCTGATTTTTCTAGCGGGGCTCATTTATTTTGTGATTGCGCCGACACTCAAGAGCGGCTCCATGAATAACTTGCTGCTGGCAGGTGGCTTTTTCGGCCTAGTTACGTATGCGACCTATGATCTGACTAATTACGCGACGCTCAAAGGTTTCCCATTCAAAATTGTCGTGATTGATATGATCTGGGGAACGGTGCTGAGCGCTACGGTGTCTCTGGTGGCATATCAGGTCTATAACAAATTTATCGCCTAAGGAGATTATGATGAAAAAACATTTACAGGGGTTCAGTAATTTTGTAAGAGAGCAGGGAGTCGTGGGGTTGGCCGTCGGTCTTGCTATCGGTGCCGCTGCCGGGGATGCGGTCAAGTCGATCGTAAACAACCTCATCAACCCTCTGGTTGGGCTGATCTTGGGTGGAACTGACCTATCTTCCGTAGAAAGCCACATTACCCGTAGCGGTAAGCTACTCACCTTTGGCTGGGGAAATATTCTGAACGCCCTTATCACGCTCATGGCAGTAGCTGGGGTAGTCTATTTTATTGTTCACGGGCTCAAACTCGATCGGGTCGACAAGAAAAAAGACGACAAAAAGTGAATA
This sequence comes from uncultured Candidatus Saccharibacteria bacterium, assembly GCA_964530555.1. GTDB lineage: Bacteria > Patescibacteriota > Saccharimonadia > Saccharimonadales > AWTP1-31 > CAZHBD01. Next base: position 7,029 of record CAZHBD010000004.1, read on the forward strand.
ATTCCGACTGGGAGCAAAAACTAACACCCGAACAGTACGAGGTGTTGCGCAATAAAGCTACCGAAGCGCCATTTACCGGCAAGTTTCTGCACAACAAAGAGCAGGGAATGTACACCTGTGCGGCCTGTGGTGCTGCGCTTTTTTCGAGTAGCACGAAATTTGACAGTGGTAGCGGCTGGCCAAGCTTTTATGATGTCGCCAAAAGTGGCGCCGTAAAACTGGTTTCTGACGCCTCGCACGGGATGCAGCGCACGGAAGTAGTGTGCGCCAACTGTGGAGGTCACCTCGGACATTTATTTGATGATGCCTATGATCAACCGACAGGGCAGCGTTACTGTATAAACTCTGTTAGTCTCGACTTCAAGCCCGATAAATCGAAAAGCTAGCTGTACTTTGCGCCCCACGTGGCCATTTTTTCGAGTACGGGCAAAAGATCGTGACCCTTTTTAGTCAAGGTATACTCAGTCCGTGGTGGAACTTCGGCAAATGACTGCTTGGTGATAATTTTATCTACCTCAAGATCATCGAGACGTTGCGACAAAGTGCGAGGGCTGATGCCGGCCAAGGAACGCTCAAACTCACAGAAACGTTTGGGCCCTGTCGCTAGGTCGCGCAATATCAGTGCGGTCCACTTACTACCCAGTATGTGTGCTGCACACTCTATGCACCCTGCCTTAGGTTCGAGTTGTGGTGTTGTCTTTTTCATAAGCATCATTATAATACTTTACAAAGTATAGTAACGTGAGTTATAGTTTACTTACTAACTATACAAAGTATAGCATTAAAGGAGTAAACTATGAAATTACAGGTAATTATTGGCAGTACACGACCTGAACGCCAAACGGACAAGCTTGCTGCCTGGGTGGCAAAAGAAGCAGCAAAGCTCAAAGACACGCAAGTAGAGACCCTCGACCTAAGAGACTACAAACTCCCGTTTTTAGATGATGCTATCTCGCCACAATACAACTCTAACCGGAAGCCCGAGGGGGAAGTAAAACGCTGGCTCGATAAACTGGCTGAAGCTGATGCCTATGCCCTTATCACACCAGAATATAATCGATCGACTTCTGGAGTATTAAAAAATGCTCTGGATTTTATTGATTTTCAGTTGCAGAACAAACCGGTAGCGTTGGTAGCTCATGGATCAAGCGGTGGCGGTCAGGCGGTTGGTCATCTTCGGGGAATTATCCCTGGGTTGCTTGCCGTCACCATTCCACAAGCAGTCTATTTTGCTCATCGCGTCGGAGAGCATATTACCGAGGCAGGTGAGCTGAGCTATGAGCTCAAATCTAACCCACATGGTCCTGAGTCAAGTCTGAAGAACGCCTTGACTAATCTCAAATGGTACAGTGATGCGCTTGCCAAAGCACGGCAAAACTCCTAAAACTGCTGTTTTTTCGCTATACTAGCCACTGATGGCAGACCGTAACGCAATACCAACCAAATTATTCTGGGTTGATTTAGAGATGACCGGGCTTAACCCAAACGACGATGTCATCTTAGAGATTGCTGCTGAAATCACCGACTTTAACTTCAAAACGCTGGCAAGCTACGAAGCGCGCATTAAGCATCCCCGTGAGTTAGTAGCCGGACGTATGCAGCTCAATAGCTGGTGGCAGCAGTATCCTCATAACCGTGATGAGTTTTTGAACAAACTTGAAGAGGGAAAAGACCTCAAACTTGTTGAGCAGGAGTTGATTGATCTGGTGAGCCAGCAATTTGGCTCAGAACTGGTGATTATGGCAGGCAATTCCATCTGGAATGATCGGTTATTTGTAAAACAGTGGTGGCCCGCGTTGGACGTAAAGCTGCACTACCGTATGCTTGACGTCAGTAGCTTCAAAATTGTTATGCAAGGCAAGTTTGGCGAAGTCTTTGAGAAAAAAGAGGTACACCGTGCTTTCGATGACATTCAGGCAAGCATTGCCGAACTCCAAAGCTATTTGGATCGACTTCAGAAGAATGAAGGCTAAATATGAGTGAGGCAGCAGTCTCCAATCCAGAAGAAAAAAAGACTCCAACTGAGTTAAAGTCAAGAATCATAGGCAAAGCGGGGAAAATACCAAATCCCGAAGAGCTAGCCCAAGCCACCGTAGAGGGTGATGGTGATTTCTTGGTCGCCATAGAAGGAGAAGATTGTTCATTTATGGCGTTTGATCCTAGGAAAATTGATGAACCAACAGCGCGAAGGCTCCAGCAGGCTGGCCAGTTGCTAACCCCGACTGTGCAATTGATGGCGGCGGACTTTCGGCAACGTACTGGAGCAGCCGGCGAACTTCGTGGCATGGTTACCTGGGAGCATGGCACAGTTGAGCCGCCCACAGACAATGCTGCGTATATTCCCCATACAGACGTAAACCTGGAACGAACAAAGCCCTTTCACATAGCATTCGTTGGTGTCCCAACGTTGATTTTTGAAGGTGATTTTGATATCGACCCTAACTTTAAACCGCTTTCTAGTGAGCAACTCGCTAACTACGCTAAGCAAATCGAAGATAAGCAGGTTAAACCAACCCCCCTAGAAAGCGGCGATATTGTAGCGATTGATGGCCAGACTTTACACCAGTCGCCAGCTATTGATCCTTGGGTGGTAGGTACAAACCGTACATTTATACGAGTAATTCTTGGAGAAGTGAAGCCAGATGCCCAGCCATAAAGAAGTTGAAGAATACGTTTTGAGCATGCCAAATGCCACACTAGATTATCCGTTTGGTGAAGGCGTGGCAGTCTACAAAGTTAACGACAAAATGTTTGCGTTGATCGCAGAGAAGTCAGATCCGGTGCAGATTAGCCTCAAATGCGACCCCAAGCTTGCTGAAGTACTTCGCGAAAAATATGACGAGGTTATGCCAGGCTACCACCTGAATAAAAAACACTGGAACACCATCATTTTGAGCGGTCAGCTGACCTGGGACGAAGTAAAAGATCTTATTCGCCACAGTTACGAACTTGTAAACAAATAGTTAGTTAGGTGCTTGTGAGGAAGCCTCAGCATTTAGCAGGGTAGTCGTCCCATCATAGGCACGCTTCAAAACAGTTTTCGTTTTAGTGTTTTTGCTTTCGTCGTACAGTGTTTTTAGCTCTTTTTGGTAGGCGGCTAACTTGGTTTGCAAGGTTGACGTAAAAACGGTATCAAACTGGTTGTTCTGTGCCGCGCTATTCAGCTCTGCGTCTATCTTCAGGTCTTTTTTCACCGACAGAGTCTTTTCATTAAGCTTGGCCTTTTTGCCTATGAGCGTGATTACTTCTTGCTGAGAAGATGTAACCGAAGCGGTGGTATTCGTTGATAGGTTGGCAGCGTCCTGGGTCCGGGTTCGGTTGGAGCCAAGGTTCGAGATGCGGATAATTTCTTGCTGCTGCTGTGCTAGGGTTAGTAGCTGTTGAGTCGTGTCTTTGCCGCCAGTAAATATGGAAAAGAGAATAATAAGCAACATAAGAACGATCACGCCAATAGCGCCAAACAGTAGCACTTTCGACTTCCCACTTGTTGGTTTGATGGGCAAAGGCAATTTAGATTTTGGCTGTGGCTGACTGCCATTTAAGATGAAATCGTATGGATTATAGGGTTGTTGTGATTGATTTGGCGGCATACTGCCATTTTACCAGGTAACGAACAATCAAGCTTGTGCTTTCGAACATCTGTCGTGCGCTATACACTGTAGCTATGGATGCGGTAGAGGAAATTAAAAGTCGTTTGAGTATTGAGGACGTTGTCAGTCGCTATGTCGAACTGAAGCGTGCTGGCCGCAACTTCAAGGGCTTAAGCCCATTTACCAGCGAGAAGACGCCAAGTTTTGTTGTCAGCCCCGAAAAACAGATCTGGCATGACTTTAGTAGCGGTAAAGGCGGCGATATGTTTACCCTGGTACAAGAATTGGAAGGCGTTGATTTTAAAGGTGCGCTAGAAATTTTAGCGCGACAGGCAGGAGTTGACCTTGATCAGTTCCAAACTCAGCGCAGCGGGCCAGGCACTGATCAAAAAAAGCGTCTCCTGCAAGCCCTGGAGCTGGCAGCGAAGTTTTATCAGGTTAATCTCAACAAACATCCGGCGGCGTTAACATATCTTAGACAACAGAGGCGCTTCACGAGAGAGACAATACTTCAGTTTCGACTGGGTTACTCGCCGAACCAAGATGCAGCTCTGACTTCATTTTTGCTCAAAAAAGGCTTTAGCGAAACCGAGCTAAAACGAGCTGGGCTGAGCACTTCACGGTACCGCGGTCTGGGTGACATGTTTCGCGGTCGCATCATGGTACCACTGATGGACCCACAGGGACAGGTGATTGGCTTTACCGCGCGGTTACTGGAAGACATTAAAAACGCTCCTAAGTACATCAATACCCCACAAAGCCCTGTCTATGACAAAAGCCGGCACGTTTTTGGTTTGCACCTGGCCAAAGAGGCGATTCGTAAAAATGACTATGCGGTTATCGCCGAAGGAAATCTTGATGTGATCGCTAGTCAGCAAGCTGGTGTGGCGAACGTTGTCGCCACGGCCGGTACGGCACTAACAGAGGCACAGCTCAAAATACTTGGTAGGCTGACGCATGATGTTCGGCTGGCTTTTGATCAAGACCGAGCCGGTCAAGCGGCTACTGAACGAGCTATTCCGATCGCTAGCAAGGCAGGTGTGAATTTAAGCATTATTTCCGTTCCAGAAGGCAAGGACCCAGATGAATTAATAAAGAAAGATCCTACTTTGTGGCAACAGGTTGTGGAGCAGCCACAATACGCGGTTGACTGGTTAATTCAGCATTACGCTGATCAGCTTGATGTGACGACAGGACCAGGCAAACGGCAACTGAGCGACAGCGTGATGACCTTAGTCAGTACTATTCAAGACCCGGTCGAGCAAGATCACTACATAACCAAGCTGGCCAATCTGTTGGCGGTGAGTCCCGAGGCTCTCAAAGCGAAACAGCATACGCCTGCCAAGTCGATACGTCCGGATCGGAAGGTTGCAACCGCCAAAGTGGCACCTGCCGATCAACTGGATCTCATACGAGCCCAAAACCATTTCTTGTGTTTGGCGCTGATGGTTCCTGAAGTTCGGGCGAGCGTTAGCCGGCTGTCGCCAGTTATGTTACCCGAGAAGCTAGCGCAGCAGCTGTTAGCTTTCTTGCAAGACGACCCTGAGTTTGTTGTTTTGCGTGGTGAGCCAGAATTCCCTGGCACCATGCTAGAAGTGCAAAATCTTAAAAATTATGGTACAATGTTGGTATTACTCTACGAAGAGCTATACCAAGGCCTCGAGATATCTGAGCTTCAGTACGAAGCCACTCGATTGCAGGTTCGATTGGTACACACATATGTTAAAACCCAAAAAGCAAAACTGGCCCGTGCACTGGAGCGTGCCGATGAAGGTGAAACTGATCGATTGCTCCAAGCTGCCAAAGCCCTCGATCATTTATTAAAGTCAAATCAAGGAGAATAGTGTATGAGTGACGCCCCAAATGATGAAGCACAAGCTTTAGAGGCGGCAAAAAATGAATTGGTAACCAAAGCCAAGAAGGACGGGCAGGTTGATCAGCGCGACATCACAGCGGTCATTCCTGACACGCCGGAAAATGTCGATATTTTAGACAAGCTCTACACCGAGCTTGCCGACAACGGAATCAAAATCACCAGTGGAAACGAACCGGCTATGGATGACGAGTGGTCTGGCGAAGAGGGCGAAGAGGTCGTGCTGCAAGAGCAGGTGTACCTGGATGATGTGGCCGATGACTCAGTTCGTCTCTACCTGCGTGAAATTGGTAAAATACCGCTCCTTACAGCCGAAGAAGAATTAGCCCTCGCCAAACGAGTCGTCGCAGGGGAGAAGGATGCCAAGGACAAAATGGCAGAAGCCAACATGCGTTTGGTAGTATCGATTGCCAAGCGCTACGTCGGGCGCGGACTTGATCTGCTGGACCTTATACAGGAAGGGAACACCGGCCTGCTTCGTGCGGTTGAAAAGTTCGACCCTGATAAAGGCTTCAAATTCTCAACCTATGCTACCTGGTGGATTCGTCAGGCCATTACTCGCGCTATCGCCGACCAAGCGCGCACCATTCGTATCCCAGTGCATATGGTAGAGACCATTAATAAGCTGTTGCGTACTCAACGTCGCCTAACACAAGAGCTCAACCGCGAGCCAACCAACGAAGAAATCGCGCAGGCTATGGAAATAGATGTCGATAAGGTTGAACACATCATGAAGATCAAACAGGATATTTCCAGCCTTGATGCCAGCGTGCGTGACGACGAAGAAGACTCGGTGCTCGGAGATTTTATTGAAGACGAAGACACTGTGAGTCCCGAAGAATCGGCGACCGGCCAGCTACTCAAAGAACACGTTAAAGATATGCTCGGCGCTTTGACCGAACGTGAACAAAAAATCCTCAAACTTCGCTTTGGCCTCGAGGATGGTAAAAGCCACACGCTCGAAGAAGTCGGCCAGGAATTCAATGTAACCCGTGAGCGCATTCGTCAGATTGAAGCCAAGGCTCTGGCTAAGCTCCGTAAGCACAAAGACGCTCGCAAACTGCATGACTATATCCAGTAGCAACCGATAACACTGGCTTGAAAAATTAGCCAAAATATGCTAAAGTTTATATATGTCAGAAGCATCTTCTCACCAAGCTGAAGGAGTGTCGTTCAATGGCCCCCTTCACTCATTTATCACCTCTGGCGAAGTGTTATTTACTTTATCGGGAGCTGAAGACACCATGAGATCAATCCTTCTGACCTCAATAGCTGAAGGATTATCCGAACATGATGTAGTTGAGGCGCCGGTGTGGTTTGGCGAAACGGTCAAGGAGGCTAAACGCTTTGTTGCTGAACTGACTGGTTTTGATGAAGCAAAACTACCACATGTTTATATGGTTCCTGCCGATTCAAGATTTCTTCAACATGAAGTAGAAATCCAAGGCGCGTACTCCGCCATTAGGCACCAAGCTTTTATCCGGGAGGTGTCTGTGGGTTCAGCTTCTGACTCCGTCGAAGCCTTAATTGTGGGCCGCAATGTAGCACACGAGCTTGCGCATAGCGCTGTCGATCGGAATTTACAAGGATTGACTGTTGTATCTAAAGAAGTAGGAGAAAATCAGGGTGGAACGTTCGCCGGTGGTTACTATTGGCAGCAGTCTTTCTATGCACACGATGGTCATCAAAAAGTGCAGGTACGTAAAGAGGTAGTCCCAAATAGTGAGAAATCCTTGGAGTTTACAGAGCTAGGTAGTTTTTTTGCTGAAGGCTGGGCTGAAGAAGTAGGTATTCGCTTTGCCGAGCAGCACAGCAGGGTACCTGAAGACGTTGAGGCGGTAGCCGCACAAGAAGGTGAGAGCGCCGCAGTACGTTATCTACAGCCCCAATTGGATGAGGACGGAGATCTTGTTGTTACTGCACCTGCAATGGCAGCGCTTGGGCTAGATCTTTTAGAGGCTGCCCGACTGATTGTTCGGCCAGACGGTTATTCCATTTTTGCCTTGTTAACGGCTATGCGTCACGAAGACACAAATGCTGCAGCACAAAAAGAGTTTATTCAAACGCTCAACACCATTCAACCCGGCCTGTATCAGCAGTTGCGTCAACTGAAATATAACGGTGACGAATTTATGCGCGGAGTACAACTTATAGATGCAGCCCTTGCCAAAGTTGAAGATTTGCCGGCGCATACCAGTTGATAATACCCATGAACTAGCAAATGGTTCAACGTCGTAAAGCGAGATGATTCGTTGCGTGTTGGGGTATCGTATCGTAGTATAAAAAAATGCAACAGCCAATTTTAATAGGTATTGGTGGGACGAATGGGTCGGGCAAAGATAGCTTAGGCCAGATTCTAGCCGACAAGCACGGATTTTTGTTCATCTCTATGACAGATATGTTGCGCAATGAGCTGCAGCGCCGCAGGGTACCGACTAACCGTGAGAATATGCGCGAGTTAAGCGCCGCGTGGCGCCGCGAAAGTGGCTTGGGTGTGCTTATCGATAAAGCGTGGGCTGAATATCAAAAGGTTGCTGAACACTACCGAGGGCTGGTGGTGGCAAGTCTCAGAAATCCCGGCGAGAATGACCGGGTGCATGAACTGGGTGGCGCGGTCGTTTGGGTAGATGCTAGCCCTCAGATCCGCTATGATCGCATTACGTCGCGTGGTCGTATCGATGACCAAAGGACGTTTGACGAATTCTTGCAGGATGAGCAGGCTGAGATGCATCAGAGCGGCGATGAAGCAACACTCAATATGGCTGGAGTCAAAGCAAAAGCTGACATTACTATCGAGAATAATGAACAAACGATAGAAGCTTTTGAGCAACTTATTAGCAAGAAATTACACGACCTACTGGAGCAATAAACATACGCAAAATTAACACGCCTGTCGTATACTGAGCGCAATGCAGGTTGAAAAAAAACAGGTGTCAGCTGTTTGGTCGCAGCGTTTGGGTGGCTACCAGAATCTCTTGGATGAGCGAATTCGTGAACACGCCGCACAGGCTTTGAACGAAGTCCGTAAAGAATACGGGCCGTACTCGGCTGACGTAGTACAAGCCTACTACGACATGCTCAACAGAGGTGGTAAGCGTATCCGTGGCGCACTAACAATGGTTGGGTATGAGATGGTTGGCGGTACGGACCGAGCCATGATTCTCGATGCAGCCATGGCTCTCGAGATGCTTCACACCTACATGCTTATCGTTGATGATTTTCAAGACCGGTCTGATGTTCGCCGAGGTGGCCCAAGCGTACACCGCTTGCTGGAGGCCGCGAAACCAGATCTCGCAACTGATGACGACCGCGAACACTTAGGGGCTTCACTGGCTTGGAACGCGGCTTTGTATGGCTCGCATGCCGCGCAGCTAGTACTCGCCACTCTGCCCGTTGAGCCAGAACTAAAATTACGCGCTATCTCGAATATCAATAGTACTTTATTAATCACCGCACACGGCCAAACCAATGACATTATTAACGAACTTCGTGCAGATGTTGGTATGCGTTCAGTGCAAGACGTTATGCTCTGGAAAACAGCACATTACACCTTTCTCAATCCGCTGCAAGTGGGGATGATCTTGGGGGGTTCAGAACAGGAACAACTAGAGGCGATTAAAGACTACGCGATTAATGCGGGGTTTGTCTTTCAGATAACAGATGATATCTTGGGAACTTTTGGCGATCAGTTTGAAAGCGGCAAAAGCCCAATGGATGATTTGCGTGAAGGCAAGCGGACACTGTTAACAGTTTATGCCTTAGAGAACGCGCCGGTTAGTGATCGGAATTTTCTGATTCAGACCTTGGGTAACGAACAGCTGACTGAACTTGAGTTCAAGCGCTGTCGCGAGCTAATCCGTGATTGTGGAGCGCTAGAATACGCTCAGAGCAAGGCCAGCGACTACTGCGCCAAGGCGTTGGCTGCGCTTAAAGCGCACCAATATGAGTGGAAGGTTAAAGATACCGAGTTCCTTGCGCAACTCGTCGAGTATTTACTCGAACGAAGGTCCTGAATTATGCCTAAACGTGCACTAGTCATTGGGGCAGGTTTTGGCGGCTTGAGTGCTGCAGCGTACTTAGCAAAAGCTGGGTACAACGTCACTGTATTTGAGAAAAATGATCAACCAGGCGGACGGGCTATGGTCTTGCGGCGCAAAGGTTTTACCTTTGACCTTGGCCCAAGCTGGTATATGATGCCTGATGTATTCGAAGAGTTTTTTGCAAATTTTGGTAAACATCCCAGTGATTACTACAAACTTGTTCAACTACTGCCGTCGTATCGTGTGTTCACCAGGCGCGAACAGCATGACGTCTATCCAGCTCCAAAAGCTCAGGAGTTGTTTGAATCGCTTGAACCAGGCAGTGGAGTTCGTCTCCAGGAACTACTGAACATAACAGGCGATGATTACCAAAAGGTTCGCAGTGGTTTGTTAGACTTGGATGGCACACAACTGAGGCAGACCCTCAACCCTGATGTTCTGCGCATCTTGGGGCGTCGCAGCTCGCGACAATCGTATCATCGTCGAATTGGACAGTATGCTCATACTCCTGAGTTGCAACATATCCTAGAGTTTATGACGGTGTTTATGGGTGGCAGCCCTCACAATATACCCGCTATTTACGCACTTCTGAATTACGTAGATATGGGCCTAGGGATTTGGTATCCCATGGGCGGCTTTGGTCGGGTCGTTGATGCTTTTGTGAAGGTCGCGGCTGAACAAGGCGTCAGTTTTGTCTACAATGCTCCAGTGTCGCGTATAATCACCGAAAAAGGCAAGGTGGTAGGAGTTAAAGCTGGCGACAAGCTGTATACCGCCGATCTTGTCGTAGCTAATGCAGATTATCATCATGTTGAAACTGAGCTGCTCCAGCCAAACAACCGCAGCTACTCAGCAGAATATTGGACGAAGCGAACACTTTCACCATCCGGGCTGTTGGCTTATATTGGGCTGAACAAAAAAGTTCCTGGGTTGCGCCATCACAACCTACTATTCGACGTTAACTGGGACAGGCATTTCCGCGAAGTTTTTGATCAAAAATTGTGGTCACCGAGGCCACTCGTATATGTGAGTTGTCCATCCAAGACCGACCATACAGTCGCTCCAAAAGGTCAGGAGAATATATTCATTTTAGCGCCTATGGCAAATGGCCTACACCCTCGGCAGCAGACCATGGAACAGACGGTTGACGCAATTCTGACGCGCCTGGAGAAGCTTACAAGCGCGTCAATTAAGAACAATGTGGTCTTTCGTGATGTTCGTGGGCATCGTTATTTTGAGCAGACGTTTAATGCTTATCAGGGTAATGCCTTTGGGCTGGCACATACCCTTCGGCAGAGTGGACCGTTACGAGCAAGGATGAAAAGCAAGAAACTCAGCAATCTATACTACGTTGGCCAGTATACGAATCCGGGTACCGGTGTACCGATGGTTGTAACCAGTGGCAAGGTTGTTGCTCGGCTTATCGCCAAGGAGCAATCAGGTGCCTAGCATCGAACAAACAATTTTTGAGCAGGGCAGCACCACCTACTATTGGAGTAGTCGTTTTTTTCCGCCCAACATTCGAGAAGATGTCTTTCGATTCTATAGTTTTGTGCGAGTGATTGATGATTATGTAGATCAGGCAACTTCTGACCGAGCAGCGTTACAACGGCTCAAGCACACGTGGCGGACGCGCAGCAAAGACAAAAACTTTGTAACTACACCCGACGAAACTGATGATGTAGATACTCGAGTTATAAAAAATATTGTCTACGTTGTACGCAAATATCACTGTCCAGACGAGTGGGTAGAATCCTTTTTTGATTCCATGGAAATGGATGTGAAGCATCGGCACTACCTAACGATGGATGATACATTGCGCTATATTTATGGTTCAGCAGAAGTTATTGGGCTCTTTATGGCGCGGATCATGGGTCTACCTAAGGCGTCCTACTCAGCTGCTCGGATGCAGGGCAGGGCCATGCAGTTTGTGAACTTTATTAGAGATGTACAGGAAGATAATCACATGGGCCGACTATATTTTCCGGCAAGCAGTTTGCGACACTATGATTTACAAAGCCTACAAGAAAAAGATGTTCATCACAAACCCCACGAGTTCAAGCAATTTATGCGTGAACAAGTAAGTATCTACAATAACTGGCAGCAGCAAGCGAACAAGGGATTTGCGTTTATTCCGAGACGCTTGCGAGTTCCGTTACGAACCGCGGTTGACATGTATAACTGGACCGCCAAACAGATTGAAAAGGACCCGCTCATAGTTTTTACCCGTAAGGTTAAGCCGTCGAAATGGCGAGTTATTCGATCGGCGCTGTTTAGATTGGTTTGGTCATGAGTTGGGTATATACGCTGTTCAACCTGGCAGTTTTAGTGCCGTGCGTCGTTATTTCAGTAGTCCGCAAGCAGGGGCCACTCCAGAACAAGAAAGCCTTATTGGCAGGTTATGCCAGTGTTTCAGCACTGTTTATCATCTGGGACATTTTGGCGGCTCGCGCGGGGCACTGGTTCTTTTCAGATACATATACGCTTGCATATCGTTTCCTGGGTCTGCCAATTGAAGAGATTGCCTTTTTTATAACCGTACCATTTGGGTGCATGCTAGTATGGGATGCGCTGCCAAAAGAGAAGTTCACGATGACGAGGGTGCAGTATCGTCTACTGCTCGGTGCCATAGGGTTGAGCGGCTCGATACTTGCGGTATTTGGTTGGGAAAATGGATACAGTCGTACCGCCGGGTTAGCTGTTTTGCTGGTCCTTGGGGTGCTGGTATGGGCTCAACCAAGGCTGGTTACCGCTAAGCGTTTCTGGTATTTTCAGCTGTCTACTCTCGGCCTTTTCCTGATATGCAACCTATTCCTAACAGCGCTTCCGGTGATTACATACAATGATGCGGCGAAGACCAGTTGGCATATCTTGACTATACCAATCGAAGACCTCTTCTATAATTTTGCACTCCTAAATAGTTTTTTACTGGTGTATATCAACCCACGTTTTAGTCCCGGTCATACAGAACGTTGATGACTCAGCATCCGCTGCACTTCGCGTATGCTGAGGAATAAAAGGGCAGCTGCAAGGGCATAGAACCAGTCAATCACCATCAACGGCCCGGCTCCAAAGTAGGTATTAATGGGTGAGTAAATAATTACTAGTACACACGTAAGGCTTAACGCCATAGCCAACCATAGCTGACGATTCTGTAGTTGGTAGCGAGTGAACAAACCATCACGGCTCCGGCGCTGTAGGATATTGCCCAGCTGACAGAGCACAATTGTGAGATAGGTAAGCGCAGTTGCACGTAGCAGGATGGCGGGATGGCCTTGAAGTGACGAGGGATCAACGCCATGCCTCTGAAAGAATAGTAGAAAGTTAGCATAGGCAAAGCCACCAATCAACAACCCGCACCACATTAGATCGCCTATGGAGTGTTGGTTTAGGATATGTTGCTTGGGGTCGCGCGGTTGCTCTTGCATTAGCTCACGATCGGCTGGGTCCCAACCGAGTGCGGCGATGGGGAACAGCTCTGCCACCAGGTCGATAGCCAAAATCTGCATAACTGTCAGGGCAAGTGGTACCCCGAATAGACTAGCTGCAGCTAAACTGGTAAGGTTGACCACGAGCTCAGCTGTATTGCTAGTGAAGCAGCTAAGTGTGCCTTTTTTGATATTCTGGAAGACGACTCGACCTTGTTGTACGGCACCAACCAAAGTATGGAAGCTGTCATCGAGCAGTACAATCTCGGCAGATTGTTTGGCAACGTCAGTACCAGTAACACCCATGGCCACGCCAATATCCGCACGCTTCAAGGCGGGTGCATCATTAATACCATCACCGGTGACAGCCACAATCCGACCACTGTCTTTGATAAGGCCAACGATTCGTAATTTATCCTCTGGACTGACGCGCGAAAAAATAACACTTCCTGATTGAGTAAGATCTAGTATTTGTGCATCAGTCATCTTTTGCACCTCTTTGCCAAGCACTAGGCGGATGTCCTCCTTTGATTTAGCAAGCCCTGCCTTGAGAGCAATGGCTTGTGCGGTGGTGGCATAGTCACCAGTGATGACTGATACGGCGATATGGGCGCCGTGTGCATCATGCATGGCTTGGGGAACCTCTTCACGAAGTGGGTCGATCATTGAGACCATGCCAAGATAGGTCAGCCCAGATTCCACGGATTCCATGGTAAGGGAATCTAGCTTAGTATTAGCTGGCAAGACTTTGTAGGCGTAAGCCAGATTACGCATGGCGTTTTGTGCTAGGGTTTCGTTTGTAGCGAGAATTTGCGAGCGAGTATCTTTTGATAGCTTGCGAACATGGCCATGATCCCAAAGGTCGTCGCTACAGTCCAAAACACTTTCGGGAGCGCCTTTGACAAAAACGTATAATTGCTTGCTGTCGCCCCAAGTGCGGATGGAGCTCATGCGTTTGCGTGCCGAGTCAAAGGCAAACTCTTTTAACTCAGGGTGCGCTTTATCGATTTGGTCCGTATCAATGCCGGCCTTACGGGCGAGGGTAATAAGGGCAGCTTCGGTCGGATCACCAACTGCATACCACTGGGCATGTTCGCTATCAGGCGCGTCAACACGGGCATTGCTCGCAAACACGCCAGCGGCAAAAAATAAGGTAATATTGCTCAGTTCTTGGCGCGATAGTTCACGCCCAGTGCCATGCAAAATTTTCCCGACCGCTTGGTAGCCACCACCACTAACATGGTACGTCGTGCTGCCAATATGCAGCTGTTCAACGGTCATCTGGTTTTTAGTTAAAGTCCCCGTTTTGTCAGTACATACTATACTAGTGGCTCCAAGGCTTTCTACCGCTGACAATTTTTTTACTAGAGCACGTGCTTTGGCAAGCTTGTTGGCAGCTTGCGCAAGACTGGTGTTGATCTCTGCAGGCAATCCTTGCGGTATGATTGAGCTCGCGATGCCGATGGCAAACAAAAAGGCATCATGAAGTCCTAGTCCTGCAAACTTGCTGGCAATCGGGAGGAGGATTGCGCATAGCACCACTGTACCTTTGGTCACTACGCTAGCAATGTTGTTCAGTTCTTTTTGTAAGGGACTGACATCTTGAATAGTTTCTTGACTCAAATTGGCAATACGGCCCAGCTCGGTGCGCATGCCGGTGCCAATCGTTACCCCGAAGCCATGCCCAGTAGCTACTGTTGTTCCCATGAACACTAAATTGTGACGATCGCCCAACGCAACAGAGCTACTTATGGCGTGTGTGAATTTGCGCGATGGGTTGCTCTCGCCAGTCAGAGCAAAGTCGTTGGTGCTGAGTTCTGACTCTTCAATCAATCGTAAGTCGGCGGGAATCGAGTCGCCCTCTTCGATGTATACCACATCACCAGGCACGATTTCGTGCGAAGCGATAAGTTCAACCTTGCCATTGCGTCGCACTTTCGCCTCGGGCACTACTAATCGAACCAAGCTTTCCATGATCCGTTCAGCTTTATATTCTTGCACGAAGCCGATAATAGTATTGAAGGCGATCAAGCACAGCAAGACGATACCAGTTCGTTGATCGCCAAGCCCAAATGAAATCACGCTGCTGGCGAGCAAAAGCACAATCATTAAATCGCGGTATTGTTTGAGATATCGTATGAGCCAGGATTGTTTGTGTGTTTGCTCCAACTGGTTTAGCCCAAACGTACCCAGTCGCTGCTTGGCCTCAACATTGTTTAAACCGTCAGCAGCTGAGTCGAAATCATGTAAAACTGCCTCGACTTCACGTAAATAGGCAGTAGAGCCCAGGTTTTTATCCATACACAAGCAGTATACCGGTAATACTGCCGAACATCATCCTCATGCTTGCAGCGGAGTCCAAAGGAGTTACAATTAAGTTCCAATGACACTAATACAACCTAGAGACTTCACCGAGCCAGCTGGTGCTGAAATAGCAACTGAGGTCGTGGGACCAACCATTACTGAGATGTATGCTGCAGGCATTGTTACTGAAGTCACAAATCCAGTAACCGCCATTCCAACAGAAGTAATCAAGGTAGTCGGTAATTTCGCTATCGAGCTTGAAGGCCGCCGCGAGGAGCTGACTCCCGATCAAGTGTTTATTCTCAATGCGTTGCTCTGTGCCCGCGGTAAGGAAGTAAGCCGCAAAGATATTGACCATTTAGGTTTTCGTGAGGGCGAGAAAAAGACTGTGCTTGATCGGGCTTATCATACTGCACGACGGCGCTTAGAACAACTAGCTTTACCAGAGGCAGGAGTGGTGGTGCAAGCAAATGGTTCCACCAGTGCTCGTTTATATCGGTTTAACCCCAAAGTCACTGTTGAAGAGGCAAGGCTAGATGTTACGGGGGTTGCTTCTGCTGCCAAGATATCGTTTATTACTGAACGAGAACGTAAGGCGGCAACTCCCCCAGCAGAAAGGACACCAAAAAAGCTCAAAAAGACTAGAAGTGCACCAGAGGCTGGCCCGTCGAAAGACGAACTCGATATCATTCGTCTGTATCTGTCGGATATAGGCAATGTTCCGTTGCTTACTGCTGAGGACGAAAAGCATTTAGCGCAAGCTGTAGAGGCTGGCCGTGAAGCTCAGGCACGTCTTGCAGCAGAAGATCTTAGCCCAGCTCAAAAGCGACAGCTCCGTCAACAAATTCAAGCTGGCCGTGAAGCTCATGACCAGTTTGTGGAGGCTAATTTACGCCTAGTAGTTAGTATCGCCAAAAAGTATCGAACTTCGGGCATGGCACTCGAGGATTTGATCCAAGAGGGGAATCTTGGTGTTATGCACGCTGTTGACAAGTTTGACTGGCGAAAAGGTTTCAAGTTTTCAACATATTCCACATGGTGGATTCGCCAAGCCATTACTCGGGCTATCGCCGACCAGAAACGCACCATACGCCTGCCGGTGCATATGAATGACAAGCTCGCCGCTCTCTTTAAGGCAAGGCGGCAGCTAACAGAGGGCTTAGGTCGTGAGCCTACGCTTGATGAGTTGGCCAAACAGCTAGAGATGACACCTCAGAAAGTGCAAGAACTCATTCTACTTGATCGAATGCCCGAATCGTTGGATCGCAGTTTAAGTGATGAGCCAGGCAGTGCCAGTATGGGTGATATGGTGGGAAGCACGGAAGCGGCGCTAGATTTTGAGGCAGCGCTACAGTCTGTTGCTGGCCAAGAACTGCTCATGCTGATTGAGCACTCGTCTCTCGAGGAGCGATCGCGCAATGTCCTGAGACTTCGCCATGGTATTGGCTGCGAGCCACACACGCTTGAAGAGGTCGGCAAAATTATGGGCATAACTCGCGAGCGTGTTCGTCAGATAGAGAAGCAGGCCTATAGTACATTGCGGAGTTCAAGGGTGTCAGTTCGTAAAGAAGACTGGCTATATGACTGAATTTTGTTGTATACATTGCCAAATAAGTATGTGATATTTACATTTTGCTTTGTAATTGGAACAGATCTATCTACAATTGACTCATCTTATGGCTCATCCAAATGATCTTACACCCCAACTTCTAGACGGTGCTGAAAGCATCACGGGTCGTGCGCAGAGGGCAGTAGACAATGCAACGAGTGCATTTGGGCTGGTTTTAGGTAGTTTTGCGCTAGATGCTCTAACGCCTGAGGATATTGAACCTGAGTGCAAAGACCAAATTGGGCGAATCTGCAATGATTTAGCGGGAATAGTGTTGCAGGCAGGTAAGGCTTTGCAGGAGGCTACAGCTGCAGGTCTTTTCGATCCGACTACAGTGGCGCAAGTTGGATCAGCGCCCATGCGTTTTGCCCCACTTGCGCTAGGAGCAGTAGACGCAAATGGGCACAGCGGTCCAATACCTTCTGATCAAGCAGTTGTGAAGGGGGATGTCGGTGGACAAGTCACAGGGGAACTAGCTGCAGACACGCCTGGCACACCAAGGAGCCGCGAATCACGGTACGAAACAGACAACCCAATCTATAAGGGTCTACTACAAGGCATTGCAAACCCCGAAACAGCCAGCCCAGACTTTGTTGTTGAAATTCTAGATGATGTTACAGTCCGAGTAGGTGAAACTGTTCACAGGTTATCCCATCATGAAGTATTTCTGCTGAATGTTTTGTTGCTTCATCGCGATGAATTTATTGCTCGCAACACCTGGTACGAACACGGTTTTCACGATCAAGCCCCCAATGAAGCCGCAAAAAGCTCAGCATTCACGCATGCCAAAAGGATTTTTGAAAAACTAGCTCACCCCGAAGGCACGGTCATTATGGATAATGGTAAAAGGGCCGCCGCCCTTCAGTACCGGATCCGAGATGAGGTGACGGTTACCGATAAGCGTGTTAAAGAAGATTCTGGGGCAGCTGCCGTTGAGGACATCCCAGCCGTTGAAGTAAAAAAAAGAACCAACACCTAGGCCAACCGACTCCTTCGACGATGACACCCCAGCCCGAACACTTGCTAACTCTGGATTCAAACCCAAGGGAAGAGAGCTCAGAACCCCGATCTCCCTTCAGCCGCGTATAGCCAGAGCGCGAACAGTTCGTAGTGCAAGGCAAACAAGCGTTGATATTGACGATGACATCGGGATGTACCTCAATGCAATCGGTCAGTTTGCTCTGCTAACGCCCGAACAAGAAATTGGGCTGTACGAACTCATGCAACAGGGTCAGGAGGCGTTCGATCAATTGCAGTCCCTGCCAGCTGATGCTCCGCAAGACGTGATTTTTGCGCTAAGACGACAAGTACAGCGTGGTGTGGATGCTCGTGAAGATTTTATTAACGCCAACTACCGTTTAGTTGTCTCGGTTGCAAAAAAATACCAGGCAACAGGAGTCCCATTACTAGATTTAGTCCAAGAAGGCAATCTTGGGTTGATGCGTGCCGTTGACAAGTTTGATGGGCGGAAAGGGTTTAGGTTTAGCACCTACGGGGTGTGGTGGATCAGGCAGTTTATCACGAGGTACGTAACGATGCACGGGAGGGGCACTAAGCTGCCGACTCGTATGGGTGATTTGCTCTACAAGCTTAGTTTACTAGAGCAAGCCAGCGAACGGGATGGTGAGGTACTAACTGACGAAGATATTAAGCAGCGTTTGGATATCACCCCAAATGAACTCGAAAACTTACGTCTAGCACAACTTGCAGCTTCGCCTGTGGCGTACAATCGAGGTATATCTGAAGATGGGGATGCAGAATTAATTGATTTTGTTGGTGACGGACGGCAAGCTGAGCAGTTAGACGAAGTTGATATGCAGATTGACTTCAAGCGCCTCCTTCACGTACTACGTGACGTGCTTGATGACCGTGAGTTAAAAATTCTTATTGCTCGAAACGAACTCGTGGATGGGCTAGATACTGGGTTCGCTGATCTTGCCGGAGAGCTGGGTCTATCTCGAGAACGTATCAGGCAGTTGTACCTGCTTGTGTTAGCAAAGCTACGGCATCCATCGGTTATGAATAAGCTGAGAGATTTTGAAGGTCTATATGACTGAATATTCCTGGGTGAATTCGCAGGAGTAGAGGCTGTGTAAAGACCTTATGCTTGCAACAGAGGTCGTAAGCGGTACAATAGAGGCCTTATGTCAATGAATACCATTGAACACGATGCAGGCGCTATGCATAGCCCTGAGTTGGCTATGGCCGGTAACGGCTTTCCGCCGGAAGACTCAACCGTACCAATGGTTGCCGCAACATCAATTATTGATACCACTGACATGGAGCGGGCACGTGAAGCAATCGAGCAAAACCCACTGTACCAGGGTATTCTGCTTGATCCACCACATACTCCCGCGGAGCTTCCGGAGTACACCCTTTTGATAACCGGGGACAACACGCTGCAACTGGAAGGGCGGACCGCTACGCTTACCAATGATCAGGTCTTTGTCTTAAATCTACTGTTAATTAACAGGGGTAAATTTCTAAAGCGTGGTGACTTCATCACGGCGGGTTTTCGAGCTGGTTCGAGGAGCGAAGGTAGTAAGGATTCTTTGCTGGCACGGGCTCGTAAACAACTGACCAAACTAGAATTTTCAGAGCTTGGCCCTGTGGTAACGACGGCGGGCGAGACGGCTCGTGACAAGTGTTATGGCTTGGACCCACGAGTAGTGTTTGATGACCAGCGTGAAACGAGTGAAGCAGTCTCGGTGAAAGACATGTCGCAGTATGAGTATCCAAACGCGCACACCACAGCATCAATAACTGACAGCAAAAGAGGTGGTCAGTCTAGAATGCCAAAAGGTGCACCAAAAGTCGTTGACCCAACCGACCCAGTACGCCTGTATCTCGACGAAATAGGCAGAACCCCTTTGCTGACTCGTGACGATGAGATACGGCTTGCCCAGGTCAGAGATCGAGGCATCGCAGCACAGCAAAAGCTGGCAAAGCTAGATTCGGAACTGCATGGTACGCAAAGAGCTGAGTTGCTGCGAGAGATAACTGAAGGTGACGAGGCCAAAAAGCGGTTCATCGAGGCTAATCTGCGGCTGGCAGTTTCTGTGGCCAAAAAGTTCCAAGCCTCTGGGGTGCCACTGCTTGATCTAATCCAGTTTGGCAATGATGGCTTAATGCATGCGGTTGATAAATTTGAGTGGCAAAGGGGTTTCAAGTTTTCGACCTACGCAACGTGGTGGATTCGCCAAGCAATCGGTAGGGGAATTGCCAAAGAGCTGCGATTAATACAATTGCCGATAAATTTGCACGAAAAAGTCGGTCGCTTGCGTCGCGAAATTATAGCGCTCGAGAACACTCTGAACCGCGAACCAACGGTCGATGATATAGCGGCCAGTTTACACATGACCCCAGGTGAGGTGAGTCAACTTCTGGCACTAGAGCCTGCGATGCAGTTTATTGACGCCCCGTTGTCCGAAGATAGCTCGTCGACCCATGCTGACATGATCGCCGATCCCCGTAGTGCTGAGGGCTATGAGGGCGTGGAGCAGGACTTCGTGCGGCAGGCCTTAGTAAAGGCTTTGTCTTACCTCGATCAACGAGAGCGAGATGTCCTTTCGATTCGTTTTGGACTCGATGACGGCCAGCCAAAGTCTCTAGAAGCAGCCAGTGAAATCCTTAGGCTGAACAGGGAGTCTATCCGGCAGGCTGAACGACGTGGGCTTGCTAAACTACGGCATCCAGCCTTTCCCACAAGCAAGTTGCTTGAAGCGATGCTGTAATCAGAAAATTTACTTGAAAAATAAGCCAAAATATGCTAATGTTTTAGTTAGGATACAAAACAAACATGCTCAAAGGTTTATTGCAACGTCATCATGGAACAGCACAGACTGAAGCTCTGTCGGTGCCGTCAGAAAAGCCCTCTGTAGCTGATGCGTCTGAGACTCTTGGCAGGGTTGTGCTTGGAGCGGAACCTGACCAAGGCAAAACACCTGTAGTGACGGAAGTTTCCAGAAGTTATGAAATGGCTACAATGGAATTTCAGTTACCCGATACAACACGCACTACAGAAGATCTGACTCTTTTGACCGGCCAAAATTCCGATATCTACTGGCTGCTCGTCAACGACCCCGTAGCTCATGAAGGTATGATTGCTCATGGCCCGGCTTATTTCGATATGCCAGAAAGCCGTCAGCATGCTCGATATGTCCAAGTTTTTGGTAATGACATACCCGATAGAGCCAATGATAAACCCTATACGATTTTTTGGTATCAAAAAGATAATGCAGGGCTCATCCATCATCGTGGAACGCGCGCTCACATAACCAATCTTTCTCGGCATTTAACGCCTTCTACTGTTGAGGGTCAGCAAGATGCTTACGGTAGGCCGCGTCCTCTTGCTGTGGAGACATCCCTGCCATATATCGAGTATAGAGACCAAGATCCTTACCACCGCTTGGCGGCTATACGTGAGGCGTTTAGATATCTTGGTTTTGATAAGGGACAGTTCCCATCGCCACAAACATTCCAAGCTCGGATGGATCAACTCTGTGCCACGGACAAAACCAGCGGCCTGTATTTTCCTAAGATTCGTTTGTTACCGGGTGGCGGCTTAAAAGCGACGCCGTATTTATCGGCATACGCAGACAAAGAACATGCCGTAGCAACTAACAGTTTTTTGCACTACTTCCATGATGTGGCTAGTGAGCATTTGCAGGCTTTGATGGAAGACGGCGAGCCACTGATGGATTTGTTAGCCGCATTTGCACAAATAGCTCTTGATCCAAAAAAAACGATTACCTTTGATTATCAACGTTCCCCTAACGACGTCACAGGTACACTTGCTGGGGAGGACAAGCTAAAGCAAGCAACAGTCACGATTGATGCTATGACAATGCTCATGGCCAAACGGCATGGCGCTGAGGCAAAGACACAGGATGAACTGCTGTCAGTGGCAGACTGCATAGTAAATGCAGTCAAAGGAAGCCGAAAAGCAAAAAGGATTCCTTTTATCACTGATATGCTGAAATCAAAACGCATACAAACAGTTGATGAACTCACAGGCAAGACGGTGGTTAATGAAGTATCGCGCCTGACTCTGCAACGTCTCGCCAATGCAGCCTAGCTGGTCGTAAAATTCATTAAACTGTTAAGAATTGCTTCCGTCTAGCACACACGACAGTGCCTTAGTAGATCAACCCAACAAGCTCCTTCTGGGTAGATTCTCCAATAGCGTATACTGTTGGGTATGGGAGAGACTTCGCCCTCACCGAAGAAACGTAAGCGTTTGGCCATCATTGATGGCAAATCAGTATTTTACCGTGGCTACTACGCCATGCCTGGCCTGAGTACCAAAGACGGCACGCCAACTGGCGGCGTGTACGGTTTTGCAGTAATGGCGTTGGAGGTAATCAAGCGGCTTGATCCTGACTATGTGTGCGTTGCTTGGGATAAACCAAAAACCAACATCCGACGTCGATTGAAGTTATATCCGGAGTACAAAGCTGGGCGCAAACCGCCACCAGCTGATTTTTACGAACAAATTCCGCTGCTTCATGAGCTGCTGGCTGCCTTTGGCTGGCCGCTTTATGAGCTCGATGATTACGAGGCCGACGATATTATGGGCAGCCTAGCAGTCCAGGCAACTGCACAAGATATTGAAACCATCTTGATTACCAGCGATCTTGATATGCTACAGCTTATCAACCTGCACGTTAAAGTGTATGCGCTCAAAAAAGGTCTGAGTAACATCGAGGAATATCACCCAGAGAGTTTTACCGAAAAGTATGGTCTGCAGCCATCGCAGTTTTTGGATTTAAAATCTCTCAAAGGGGATAGTTCGGACAACATCCCTGGGGTGCCCGGCATTGGCGAGAAAGGTGCAATTGACTTACTTAAGCAGTTCCACACATTAGATGGGGTTTATGAACATCTCGATGAGGTAAAAGAAAGTATTCGTAAGAAACTCGAAGCCGGTAAAAAGCTGGCTTATCTGAGCAAAGAGCTGGCGGCTATTTGGACGGATGCACCATTAAAACTCAACCTCGAAAAACTCGATATAAGTGCCTGTGAACCAGAAAAGATCCAAGCCCAGTTAGAGAAGTTAGAGTTCCGGACGCTCGCCCGACAGTTGCCACAGTACATGCATGTAGAGCAAGATGCTGCGTTGCCGCCTCAAGAAGCTAAAAAGCTGCACGTTG
>CAZHBD010000005.1:0-29235 GCA_964530555.1 uncultured Candidatus Saccharibacteria bacterium
GTTAAGCGCTTTTAGGTACGGGCTATTGATAGAGTTTTTAACTTTGTCGAGCATAAGCTCTAGTATTATAACAACTTGGGCTAATCCCCATAATCCCAGTCAAGCAAGCGTAGGAATTGCTCGCAAATTTTGCGGCCTTCCACTGACCGCTCCTCATCTATATCACCATAGATGCCAAGTAAGTGAAAGTCATGGACTGCTTCGTCTATTTCACCATCCGCGTTAGGGACAAAAATAAAGCTATCGTCTTCCAAGGCAGCCTCTGCGGATTCTTTCGCTTCAGAAATCGTGGCATCACACTGCTCGGGCGTCAATTGTAAAGCTCGTTCTCTAAAAAAGCGCTTATGCCACATGACGTATGGTACCGCTACATACCCATGCCGGACAGCTTTGAAGCCCTTATCTCTTAGCGCCTCTACGCCTTTGGGTGTGTTATCTGTTATGGCAACCGGTCCTCGATATTGCTCGGGGTAAGACCCGTAGACGTAGCCACTAATACCAAGCTCAAACTGCAGCCACTGACCCGCTTCTAGTTCGGCGATTATTTTGTCATATTCCGATGGAGTATCAGGCCTAAAAACATATTCACCGCCCGTCTCACCCGTTCGGACAGGGCGTGTGGTAACACCTCGAACAATTTCAAAACCGCTGCGGCTCAGAATGGTGTTTTTACCTGAACAGCGTGCCCCAGACACAGTCACACAAGTAATCTCTCCAATCGATGCAATAACTTTATCATTTGGCTGATAATTATTGTGCAGCTCCTGAAATCTCTCGAACTGACCAGGTTGCATAAAAGTCATGCGAAAACTATAACACTTTTCTATAACCTAGCAAGTTAACTTCCCTTTACTTCAGCTGATCTGCTATAATCACCTCTGTTGTTTTAACTGCTAGAGCACAACAAGACGCAAGGCAAGGGGGTGTAGCTCATCGGTTAGAGCAGGCGGCTCATAACCGCTTGGTAGATGGTTCGATTCCATCCACCCCCACCAATTTTCTGGATATTGTGATTTCTTATGATTGTCGAAAACAAACAGGTCAGATCATCGATCTTACACTCTACAATCATAAGCCCAGACCACCTGCACATGCGGAATATCGAACTATCTGTTACGAAGGTGTTGAATTATCATAATAATTGCACAAACGATGCCAACTGGTGTTATGGCGACTACCGTCAAACCAACGGGCAGGAGGGCCCATCCCGCATCACCACCTTGCCCTTGCAGAAACAGCATACCTAAACCCATCAGTACCCAGACGCCAATCGTCACTTGAACGGTAATTTTCATAAAATTATAGCCCCTTGGCGCTGGCTTAGTTGGTAGTTGCTGCGATTTGGCCCAATTTTTATTTCGAATTACACCACGAATAAGAAGGAACAAAATGAATACTAGCAGTGCACTTGCCGCTAACAACAGCAACCAACCCAGGCGGGCATCATCTGATATCTGCACAACCAAGGGCAACGTCAGAACAAGCCCGATGGCTAACAAAACTATAGGCCAGTTTCTGGCGGGCTTCATACAACTTATTGTACAGTTTTTGTAAGCATTTTTACGTACAATTTATGCGCCTCGCCATAGAATAATACGGTTAAAACAAAAGGGGTGATTATGAAGCAGTATGGATCGAGCGCCCAAAACGAGGTGGCTAAAGCGATGCATGAGTTTAAAGAAGGCAAATTACGAAGTGGCCGTTCTAATAAAAGGGTTACCAACCGAAAACAGGCCGTTGCAATCGGCCTGTCGGAAGCACGCGAGAAAGGCGCTAAAGTTCCTAAACAAGATTAGGGTTATACATCTGGCTACTGTTGAATACGGATTCGGGTAGCAGTCAGTTTGTTTTTGTCTTTTTCGTCTTTGGTGCCAGAAATGATCACGCGTTGATCTTTCTTAATTTCTTTGGCGGATAGTTTTGTACCTTTGCGATCAACAATGACCGTGTCTTTGGTGATAGCCGCCTCTTTGGTTTCGTTACGTGAATCTTTAACTTTGATTTGCTTTTCGGAGACTTCTTGAACCGTGCCCACGCTAGTCCAACGACTTTGCGCGGCCGAGCTCAGTGAATTACTCCTACCGCGTCCGTCACTTGACTCTGATGTCTTGTGGTTTGCTTGCCTGTTTTCCCCATAGTTAACACCCGCGATGAAGGTTACAAGCAGAACGATCACACTAACTAAAGCATATATAACAGGTTTGGAAAGCTTAGGTAATGCTGTTCTTTTCTTTCTCGAATGCTCGTGTTGTTGTGGCGCTTCTTGGCGCCCTGAAACGTCGTCCATGTTACCTCCAGTTAGAGCTCAATTATAGCACGCGCGTAGCGTTAACGCACAGCCGCAGGGAGTAAAAAGACCCTGGATGTCGGGGCACAAGTTAGAGAGCTCCACGTCCTGCACGGGCTAATAGAGCAATTTCCCGTTAACTGTTTAGTCGTCTCATTTCTAGGTAGCAGGTTTTTATAAGCTTGCGAAGCACCACCTCATCTACATCGCTCAAGCGTTTTATGTATAAACAACCTTTACCTTGTTTATATGGGCCAAGTGAATCTAGCAAATTCTTATCTTTTTGGAGACCTGAGGTGAGATACAAAGTTAGCGCTGCTTTTCGTGGCGAAAAACCAGCGAGCATCCAATCGCCCTCCTGGCTACTGCGCTCGGATTTATAGCGATACTGACCGAAACCGATTATGCTAGCGCCCCACATCTTGGCTTGTTCACCAGTTTCCTCACAGTACATTGCAAGAAGCCGGTAGCTATCATTCCTCTTTTGTTCATCTTCTATCGTTTCGATGAACGCGTGGACACTGCTGTCATTTTGCTTAGTTTTTAACTCTGCCATGAAGCCATTCTAACAAAAACCTATGTAAGCCAGCACTACATTGCCTGTGCTATAGCAATGACTCGTTCTTCATATTGATTAATTTGGCGGTTAAATACACCGCCACAGGTTATAAGTGTCAATTGATTTGTAATTCCAGGTTTTTGCGAAAAGAGCACACTGGCCGCTTCCGCCGTTTTGACACTCACTACCTCGTCAACCTCGAATGATTTCTTACGTCCATCGCCAAATTCTACACTCACCGTATCGCCTTTTTTCAATTTAATCAGATTTTTGAAAATACCGTCATTTTTACGTCCATTGACGTGACCGTCAATAATACTGTTGCCCTTCTCACCAGGTCGGACCGTGTCAATGAACCAACCTGCCATATGAATATTGTTTGGCACGGCAACTGCTTTTTTCTGGTCTACACCTACATTCTGTAGATACCCCCCAGCTTTAATAGTTGGAAGTTCAATATATTTTGGGTCATTGGCGCCACCCTTCCATACAAAATCTTTACCAGGAGGATTTTCGTCAGGTGTATCGGTGGAATACGTAATTGTCTGAGTAACAACAGCTCCAGTTGCCTTGGGTTTTTTGACAGTCAAGTAAACTGTAGCTCCTGCAATTAATAGTGCCAAAACTAAACCACCGGCCAGCAAAACCCTCCGCTTTTTCATAGTATTGAGTATACCGTCTAGTGACGGGCTAAGCCAGTATTTGGAGCGCTAACAGTATTTATGCCAACACCAATGGGGTCATAAATCTGACCGTTGACACCATCTTGATCTAAGATACCGCCATCAGTAATTTGGTATACGACCCGCAGAGCTGGCTTACCGGATAATGTGGTCTGCGACAGGGAAAGGCCACTATTTTCGGTAGTGAGAGTTATATACGTATGGGTGACCGAGTTGTACTTACGAATCACGACCTTGGCTGTATCGAAAGTGCCGGTAAACGTAAGTGTAAAGGTTGCTTGCCCTCCAACGGTACAGCCCGATACATTAAAATCAACAAAACCTACGGGGTATTCGTACGCGGGGTCAAGAACCTGTAGAGCAGACTCTTTAACTGTCGAAGCATCGCCAATGACGGTACAACCGGTTTGGTCAAAACTAATTAACGAGCCATCTTCGGCCGAAAATAAATCAGCATGGGTTTCATTTTCTTCCGGCTGGACCGTAGTATCTGCACAGCTTTCCTCGCTCCAAACGAAACATGGGTAACCGTCGTTGCTATTTGTACTAATCTGCCAAATGTTGTCGGTTGCTTCGTCGTCATAAGGATTATCGACAAAATCCCAACTATTCTCTAGTCCAGCAGTAGTCAGGTCGGTATAGGTTGCCACATCCTTCATTTCGGCAGTTGATTTACCGGTGCCCAAATAAGATGTACTCTGGCCAGAACTATCCACATCCCAGAATGAGGAAATGACTTGGGTTCCTGCCGTGTTGAGTCCATTAAAGCCACCAGTATCTTCTTCCCCAATAACTTGACCAGTAGCATAGCCATTTATGATAGTTGTTATTTCTGAGCCCGAACCAAATAGGCCGCCGACTTGCAGAGCGGCGCTGACGTTACCTCGGGCATACACATCAGTCATGTTAACCACGCCATCAGCCAGCCCAACCAAGCCCCCTGCAGTAAAGCCACCTTCGGCAACCGTAACATCACCCGTTGCGAATGATTGAGTAACATGGGCATCGTCCTCAGAGTCGTATCCGTACAAAGTGCCGGCAAGTCCTCCTGCGTCATAGGTGAGAGAGACGACGTCACCCGAGGCATACGATTGGTTAATGGTCGAGCCAGCTCCAAGGCCGATCAACCCACCAACTTCGCCGCCTCCAGAAACGTACCCTGTGGCATACACCTCCTCTAATGTTGAACCAGGGCATTCATTCGCGTCCGTACCAATGAAACCACCAACATTAATGCCATTTGATTCAACGTCGCCGGTGGCATAACTCGTGCTAATTGATGCGACACACCATGCTGCTCCAGCAAAACCTCCTGCATTATTACCATTGGACGTTACATTTCCTGTAGCATAGGAGTTGACTACCGAAAAAACATAGCTTTCGCCAACAAAGCCGCCAACCTGTGACGCACCATTCACCGTTCCGCTAGCATGCGAATTTGTAACATTTGTACTTTCGTCGCTATAACCAATAAACCCACCGAGCGCGTTGTTTCCTTCTACGTTTCCAGATGCCGAACTGTTGCTAATAGTTGCGTTGTCGGTATACCCGGCAAACCCACCACCCTGATTGCCAATTTTATGATCGTCACTTTCGACTAAAACATTTCCCGAAACAGTTACGTTACTAATTTCTGAGTCATATAGTTCGCCAACAAAGCCGCCAACATTTGTACCACCGTCGACATTCGATGTACTGGTGGCACCATCAACGCTCGAACCATCTGAAATCATTCCGGCAATACCTCCAATGGTTACGCCACTACCTTTTGAGGGACCTCCACTGGAAACGTTAGATAGGGTACTGTCAAACATCTGTCCAACAATGCCCCCGCCGTATATTCCAAATCTAGCCCACACACATAGACCAGGGTTACAGTCGTTATCTTCTACATCGACATTAAATGAGGAATCTTCGATATGAGCGTTATCCATAAAACCGACGATACCACCGACATATTGGTAACCTTTTACCATGGAACTAGCTAGGTTGAGATTTCGTACCGTACCGCCACTTTCAATTGCCCCAAAAAGGCCAACATACGATTCATCATCACTCGTTTGGTCGTAGATATCGTCCGCTCTTTGGATATGCAAATTAGCAATGGTGAACCCTTGACCATCAAATACACCAGTAAATGGGTCGATATGGTCACCGATTGGGTCAAACCCCCTAAACCAGGTTCCGTTTGTATTCCAACTAGCCGTTGCATTGCAATCTATATTACTGTTAAGTTCGTAATTCCCATCCAGAGGATAATCCTCGTCATGTCCAATTAACTGTAGGGTATTGCAATCATCGATTGAAATAGGTGAACCTCCATCTAGACTAACTACCCATTCAAAACTTGCTGGCGTAGCATCTTCTTCGGATGAAGGATTGACCGCCTTCACTTCAAAGGTATGCGCACCTTCGACTAAGGCAGCCGTTGTATACGGGGAAACGCATGCCGAGTAGAAACCACCGTCCAATCGACATTCAAATGTCACCGGATCTTGATCGGAAATAAATTCAAATGTTGGGGTTGGATCGTTGCTCGGGTCTGATGGACTACTTGTGATGAAGGTATCTGGTGACGCCGCATAGACAACACCTTGAATGACTAGCGGCGAAATGAGAGAAGCGAGAAGCACAAAGGATGCGAGAATGTACTTCAGTGATTTCACAATGTTATACCGCCCAGGCCAGTGTTCGGCGCATTAACGACGCTCGTTCCCAGCCCAACAGGGTCAACGATACTGCCGGTGGTCGGATCGAGATCGAGTGGTCCATTATCGACAAGTTCGTAGGTGACCACGAGCACTTGCTGGCCGTTAATTGTTGTTGTGGCGAATGCTGCACCAGGTACTGTGCTGTAGGCATTGGTGTTGGGATTGTATTTGCGAAGTATGTATGACCCGCCAAGATTGTAGTAATACAGCTTAACAGTAATAGTCTCGGAGCTACAGCTAGCTGCGAAATTAACAAACGTACTATCATAGTCGAATCCAGGATCCTGAATAGTGAGCTGCTTCTCTTCTTGAACACTGACTGCTTCGGAGTCAATAGTACAGTCATCACTCAGCTCAATTGCTTGCTGCTTACCACTCTTGCCATTGACGAAACTGGCGAGATACGGCTGTGTACTGTCATCAATTTCATCTCCATTAATGTCGATCGACACAACATTGTCTACTTCTAGACTAGCCCTGAGTACGGGGAAACCAGAATCCACAGTCTGCCAAATAGTTTCAAAATCCCAGTCATCAAGCGGAGGATTCTCGGCATTATTTTTAAAGTAATTTATGTCGTAGTCGACAGCCTCAGGATCAGAATTTATTGCCGTCCAACCAATGACTTCGTTATCGTAGATTGGATCAACCTGCCCAGTCGCAGTTGCATCGAAGTAGTTATTGTCGAGGATTAATGCCCCATCGTCTATGTATCCTTCGCCACCAATTAATGCATAGGCGTCGTTATCTGCACTAATAGGGCCCGATACAAAGTTATTAGTCAGCGTGAGGTTCTCGCCTTCATAATCCAAGTCATCAGCATGCCCAATGATGCCACCAGCTTCATCCTCTTCTGCGGATACCGAACCTCCAAAGTAACTATTTTCAATAATGACTTCGCTTATCACTTCGTACCCATCATTATAGCTTTCGGAGTTTCCAATAAGCCCCCCGACCTCGTACATACCGGAAATATCTGCAGCTGAGTAGCTGTCCATAAGCGTAAATCGAGTGTCAGGCTCGTTATCATCGTCGTCGTTCTCGACCTCTAGATCGCCAATGATGCCACCTTGAGTACTGTATGTACCGTTAACCGTTCCTGAGTTAGCGATTTCACTCATCACTACCTGGGTTCCAGGATCATCAACGTCAAATTCACCAATAATGCCACCAAGTGTATAAGATCCACTGACGTCACCATCAAAGCGAAGATTGGTCAGGGTATACTCCAAGCCATCTTCGTAATCACTCTGTCCGGCAATTCCACCGGCATATTCTTCAGAGGCGGTAACTTGCCCATCAACATGTATATTTTCAAAATTTGTATTATCGGCCGCCCCAACTACAGATCCTACTTCACCATAGCCACTCACAAAAACGTTGGTCATTTTAAAGTTCTTAATGGTTGCGCCCTCGGAGTACATAAACATGCCTACCGACCATTCCTCTTCCTGAACAATGGTTAGATTATCAATTGTGTGACCATGACCATTGAAAGTCCCATAAAAATCGTCACCACCCCACTGATCGCTATAACCAAGTGGCGCAAAATCTACCCCGCTACAATCTATATCTTTTATAAGGTTTATAGTGGCGAAACGATTCTCAGATACATCGTCAATAGCGGCAAGATCTTCACAATCTTTAACGGTGACCGTGGGAGCAATGCCGGGTGAATATTGGATCGTTATCCAGCCACTCCCTGAGTAGCTATTATAGGATTGAACACGAATATCATATGTTACCCCCAGCCGCAAGTTATAGATATTAAATGAGTCGGTGCTATCGGTGTTACTGTCGGAGAACAGATCATTCCAGCCGTCCGTAGACTTTTTAATTTCATACCTGTAGCCCGTTAAAGGAGTGGACCCTTCATCTTCAGGTGCGTCCCAGTCAATCTGCATTATGGTGGCGTCAACACCATCGCCATTTTCACCTTTGGATACCGTAAAATTCGATGGCACATCAGGACCCGTAAACGTGTTATCGAAATTACGGAGCGTTAATGGATCGACATTATTCCATATATTCGTGAAATCAAATTCATCGAACGGAGGATCGCTAGGCGGAGCGTTACTTCCGATATCTGAGCATGTCGGTGCATCGCCGTTTGTAGTGCCAACACAGTCAGCGGTACCTGCGGTTGTTGGGTCGAAGAACACGTTGGAATTACTGACTGAGGCATTAGACATAACTCCAAATATTCCACCTTTTGTTCCAGTACCCTCTAACACTGCGGACGAAACGCTGTCCCTAATGTTTGCTTCGTTACAAGAAACGTTTAAAACTTGGCCGGCGAAACCAGCTTGCATTGCAGAACCATTCACCGTTCCGTAAATCGCTGCCCGTTCAATATTGCGATACCCACAGGAGTTGGCGATAGTACCAGCAAGTCCGCCGGCGATAACACCAGTTACATCTCCTTTACTCAGAACGTCGTACATGTCCCAGCCATTATTTGCAGCCCCCACCAAACCACCAGCTGACCCATCAGTTGCGGTAACCGAGCCTGTGAACTGTGATTGTCGGATGATGGTATCATGTTCCCAGCCACCAACTTCACCGAATAGACCACCTACCAGCTGTGAGCCACTTACTTCAGCCGCACTCAAGACACCTACTGCTTTTGCATAATTACCATAGCCAGCAATTGATCCAACATTATAACGCCCAGTAAATGAAGACGTATCGTCGATCGATAGATTTGTTACGAGCCCATAATCACTCAACTGCGTAAAAATACCGATTCCGTCCTCGGTTGGTCGATTGATAGTAAGTCCGATGATCTGGTGGCCACGACCGTCGAGTGTTCCAGAGAAATCATCGATAGGGTCGAATCCTAATCCACCGTTCCATGAAGATGATGTTGAGCAGTCAATATCACCCTCCAGGTGATACAACACTCCCCTGGTTGCATTACTATTTCCAGAGTCAATGTTTTGCAATTCTTCGCAAGTGCTAATTACATAGGGGTTAGCCTGAGTACCCGCTCCTGATCCAGAGAACGCGCTGACTGGCTGTGGGGTAAGCATTATCCTCGTCACAATACTCAAGAATAGTAATAGTGAAGAACTAGCATAGGCAATTCGACGAACAGTTTGTCTCATATAGAAACAACCTTTTCTAACCCCGTATTTGGAGCTGTTATTATATTTCTTCCAAGGCCAGCGGGGTCTTCGATGGAACCAACTTCTGGATCCATATCTCGTTCGCTGTTGTCGGTAAGCTGATAGGTGACGACGGTGACTGCATGTCCGTTAATAGTTTGAGTCGTTATAACGGCATCTGTTAGAGCAAAGTACGTGTTGGTTAGAGTACTGTATTTTCTAGCCACCAAACCAGTGGGCGAGACGTCGTAGTAGTAAAGCTTGATGGTAGTTGTCTCTACCGTACAATCTGCGGCAAACTCGAATAATCCATTATCGTATTCAAATGCCGGGTCAGATGTTTCGAGATTTTTCTCTTCGGTAATATCATCAACGGTTAATTCGCAGTTTTCACCCATATCCATAGCAACTATTTTTCCAGTAACTGGGCTCACATATCCGCCAATATTTGGTTGTTCACTATCGGGGATTGCATCTCCGTTTAAATCACTATCAGGAGCATCGGGTTCCTCGTCAGTTTGCATACAATTTTCACCCACCCACTGCAAGCATGGATAGCCATCATTTATTTCGCTTTCAATGATCCAGACATCACCAAAATCCCAGGCATCAGCATCAAGCGCAGTCGTATAGGTAGCAACATCTTTCATTTCGGCAGTAGTCTTTCCCGTACCAGCCACGCTCAAACTACTTCCAGAAGTCTCGGTGTCCCAAAAAGAGAAATCCATATTACTATTATCCTCGGTTTGGCCAACCAAACCGCCAGCGTTGGCGACACTAGCTGTTGGGACTCCGGTCGAGTAACTATCCAATATATTTGACCCACCTTGCGCCGACCCTACAAGGCCACCGACGTTGTTATCGGCGCTTGCATTACCTCGAGCAAACGAATTGTTTATTGTTCCAAATCCATGATTCATACGACCAATTAATCCACCAGCATTGTCACCATCAGCGGTCACATTGCCCGTGGCAAGCGACTCTTCTATAACTGCGTCATACTCGGTCGCTCCAATGAGGCCACCAACGTTGCTACCAGATGCGGTGACATTGCCCGTTGCCGAGGTCCGATTATGATGCGTGATAAAAGCATCTCCCGAAAAGCCACCGACGTTACTACCGCCCACTACATCACCGAATGCTGACACAACATCGTAATCCGAACCGGGTCCTTCACATCCATCAGCTCCGTTATATCCCCCGACATAATCGCCTTCAGCGGTAACATTACCTGCAGCATACGAATCTTGGTGAGTCGTTGCACAATATGATCCACCCGAGAAACCTCCAACGACGCTGTTTCCAATTACATTACCGGTTGCATATGTACTGGAGTAGGCGCTGCTAGCGGTTGAGCCGACAAAACCACCAACACTTGAAACACCTGATACGTCCCCTTCTGCATAACTATTTGAAACCGTTACGCTAGATCCAACACCAATTAATCCACCAACAGGTCCACCGAGGGCTTCTACTGTCACATCGGCAGACACATTCGTTATTTCAGTGTTACTGGCTACACCGACTAGACCTCCGACCTGATCCGAACCACTCACCGAACCCCTGACACGGAGATTGCTCACTTCAGCATCACTGAGCCACCCAAAAAGTCCCACGTAATCTGATCCCGTAATATTAATGGTTAGTATATGGCCATTGCCGTCAAATTCTCCGGTGAAGGCGTCTGAAGAGCTCGCGATTTGTGTCGCATCACCATCGGCTGTACAATCCAAATCAGTCGTTAAAATGTAGCTTGCAAGTAGGTTGTCGTCAACCTCGAGCAACTGTGAACAAGAACTTATTTGATAAGGGTCTTCGCTGCTTCCATCACCACCTGCAAAAGCAGCAAACACTTTTTGCGGTAGTATGCTCGTCATAGACGTCAATGCCAATATCACCACAGCAATAATTCTTCCAGAATTTGCTAGAACTCGATTCACAAACCCTCCTCGTGCACTTGCGTGCTTTGATCTTACAGACAGTATGCCCAAAAAAAGCTTATGCTTCAAGTCTACTTATAGTTTTTTTCGCTGGACTTGCACAATACCAGCGACACTTAGTCCAAGAATGAGTAAAAGATAGAGAGAAATACCTTGACCTGTTTTACTCAAGTTTCCGTTACTGTCTGTATTTTGCGAACCCCCCTCTGAGCCTGAACCAGTTTGCGCACCCAGAACAGTCTGGTAGGCACCGACGTCCCACGAGCTAGCGGATCGAGCAATTCCACGGGCATCGGTTGAGATGCCAAGCACTTGACCACCAGCACCAATGGCTGGAGATCCAGGGAGAAGGGCTCGCGTGGGAACGAAGCCCCCGTTATTCTGCAGCGGACCAAGCGTAGAAATGATGTTATTAAGGTTTTGCTGATCACCCGTTCCGATAAAGTCCGTGCAGGTTGTATCATCAGAAATATTGTGACCAAGGGAGTTAATTGTCCCACTACCGGTTCCACTGCCACCGAAGACGCTTGTAATATCTAGAGCAGCACAGTTTGCCGGAGATCCATCACTCAAATTATCAGCGACTAAACTATTTACAGTATTTAGGACTGTTGAGGCACTACTTCCAGCACCTACCCCCGCGCCGGCAGCAAAAAATGCAGCCGATGGACCATAAGCTGTTGAACTGCCATTTACTCCCACAGAAGTTGTGTTTCGAGTATTTAAAGTGATGAGATGCGTCCCAGTGACAGCGATTGCCACCCCTCCAAATCCTGCTACTGCTCCATTGGATGCATTCAAGTTACTAACAGTTGTATTGTCAATTTGAGCGGTAATAGTAGCGTTCCCTGTACTGAAACCACTAAACACGTTAGTAGCTATTAAGAATGCATTTATGCTACCAGTAGAATTTTCAATATTCGCTACCGTAATATTTTCTAGTGCTGCAGTTGTCGTTATACCCTGTGCATGATTAGAAATAACAAATCCATTGACGATTGTATGTGACCCAGAAAAATCATGAATATAGACATCTGACACGGAAATATCGTTAGTACTTCCCGGAGTCTGCTGGTCAAAGACTATGCCGTTTGCATCACTGCCCCCAACATTAGTTCCATCTACGTCAATTCGTTGCACTTCAGCAAGTGGAGCATTAACTCTAATTGCCGTACGACAACTAAAAATTTTCATATCTTTGATTGTTATTTTATCGGTGGGCGAACCTGCAAACGATATGTCTAAGCCATTATATGACCCACCGCCATCAAGAGTTGTTTGATTCATTCCTGCTCCTTGAATGGTTGCAGGTACCGTAAGAGTTGGTAAATCTGCACTAAATGAATAAGTACCTGCGGGGATGGTGATGGCATCATCGGTACCATAAGTACCTGATGATGTACAACTGTTCTCATCTGCTCCGTTGTTGAGAGAGGTAATTGCGTCTTCGATGGGGCAACTACCTGAAACATTAACCGTTGCAGCATGTGCCGTGCCCGAAATAAGTACCGAAAATGCACCAACAGATGCAGTAAAAACTCCAATTCCCATGAGAACTTTGTTGAATCGATTTACTTTCATATATTCTCCAATATAGTCTTTGCCTTTACGGGAATTGTACCATAAGCAGTTTGGAGTCACCAGGCTGTGTTCCAAACTAACTGTGATAATACCGCCTTTAGTTACTGGGTAACGTATGCTGTACGATCAGTTTGTGTTTTAACTTCATTTGTGACAGTATAACCGAAACAGGAGAATGCATGTGAGTAATCCTAATTGTGAGCAATCCAGTCTACCCTACAAAGAGTTACTCTATTCACCTCAGCAAGTTACTGAGAGGATACGTGAGATGGCTCATGCAATCACAGTTGAGTATGATAGCCTTGACACCTCTTTTGTTAGTCTATTGAAAGGAGCTGTTCCGTTCACTGCCAAACTTATGTTTATGATTGCTGAGCTCGATCCTACGTATCATCCTAATGTTGATTACGTGACCATAAGCCGCTATGGATTAGGACAAAGCCCGACCGACAAACCAAACCTTATTCAAGGCTTGGCCCCCAATAACGTCGTTGAAGGCAAGCGCGTGGTGATGCTCGATGATATGGTCGACGGTGGGGGAACCGCAGAATTCGGCGAAGAATATTTACTTGAGTGTGGAGCCGAATCGGTCGACCTAATTGTCCTGGGCGGCCGTCAAAACGGCGCCGGCCGGAGTTATGAACCTGCTATAGTTGGCTTCGATGACCTCCCACCGCGCGAAGTTTGGCTGACTGGTATGGGCCTGGACCATCGCCGCTTAGCACCCGAAGCCAACCGCTGGTTCGGTGGTATAGCTATCGCTCTTGATCTGCCGCCAACACCAGATGAATTAGCAGCTTAGTTACTATTTAATATCTGTAGTAATTGCTGGTAACTCTCGGCCGTCATCAGTTCTTCGCGCAGCTCTTTGGCGCCAGGGAAGCCTTCAATATAAACCTTACAGAACTTATTGAGCGTATGTAGCTTACGTTCGCCGCCCTGCCACGTCTCTGCAAAAAGCTTAACATGTTTAGTATACAGAGCGAGTCGCTCCTCTTTGCTCATTCCCGCCCATGGGCTGTCTTTGGCGAACACATACGGATCGTGAAATATGCCACGACCGATCATGACACCGTCTAACCCATACCGCTCTGCGATTTCCAATCCTTGTTGTCGTGACAAGATGTCGCCATTGCCAACGAGCAATGTCGCCGGGGCAAGGGAAGTACGCATACTTCCAATTTCGTTAAACAGATCCCAGTGATTTGGTACTTTAGACAACTCACGAACAGTTCGACCATGTATAGTTAACATGTTAAGTTTTTGCTTTAGCAGGAATTCTATCCACGATAGATCAATCGTTGTAAATCCGACACGAGTTTTGACGCTGACAGGGAAGTCTTCCCCCACCGCCTCTCGAACCGCGCCAATAATCTCCCCTGCTAATTCCCGGTTATTAATGAGAGCTGAGCAACAACCGTTCTTAATGACTGGCTTGGCTGGACAGCCCATATTGATATCTACCCCGCTAAAACCCATCTGTTTCAGCTCTTGCGCGGTCTTATAGTAATTCTCGGGGTTCTTACCCCACACTTGAGCGATGATTGGCTGCTCGCCAGTTGTGAACTGCACCTTAGGTAACAGCTTGGGTCTCCCCGGGCTCTGGAGTCCATCAACATTCACAAACTCTGTAATAAATAGATCGGGCTTGGCAGTGGACGCCACAATCCGACGAAATACCGTATCGGTTACATCGTCCATCGGCGCTAACACGAAAAATGGTTTGGGTAGCGCTTCCAAAAAAGTCATCTCACTATTGTACGTGACTAACTCCTTTGGTACCAGAGGTGACAACTATTCCCAACGGAAAACGTTGAACGCGATGATGTAGACGATTACCAACCACACTGCCATGATGCCTAGCTGCGGAGCAATTTGGCTTAAGTGCTGACCTTCTGTAGCTATCAAGCGAGCACCGTCAATCACCGGCGTCAGCGGAAAGTAGTTGGTAATTCCCTGCAGCCACGATGGCATAGCAAAGCGTGGGAAAAAGGTACCAGACAGGAACATCATCGGAAAGACGATAATGTTAGCCAGCGGCGCTGCTTGACGTTCGTTCTTGGCCCAGCCACCAATACTCAAACCGATGCCCAAGATCATCACTAGACTGAAGATCAAGAAGAGAGCAATCTCAATAAAGTTACCATTTACCTGGAGGTGGAAGATCGGCGACATAGCAACCGCGAACATCAGACCGAGAGTCATCATACCCACCACCGCATTACCCAACATAATAGACAAGAAGTATTGCCAGGCGCGGATTGGCGTGGTGTGTAGGCGCCGTAGGATACCTTGTTTCTTGAGCTCTGGGAAAATATTAATCGGACCAAAAATACCCGAACCAAGAATTGCAAAACCGATCAGACCAGCAAAGGCGTAGTCAAAAGCGGTCAGACTCTGCTCGTTGAGCTGCTCGGCAGCAGCCGAAAATGGTGTCGCATTGGTGACCACAAACTTCTTGTTGAGCTGGGCGAAATATTGGCTCTGCAAGATAGATTGAATGGCTTGACTCGCTTGGGCACTATTCTGTGTATAGAGTACCTTAGCCTGGCCAGTTGGAGTGGACTGCCCTTCTTTAGTCGTACCAAAATCAGCTGGGATGATGATTGTAGCATCCAGCTGACCACGGGTCATTTGCTGCTTAGCTTTATCCAGCTCGGTGCTTTTTTTGTCGACCTTAAAGACTTTTTGCTGTTTGAGCGTATCAGCTACTTGCGCGGCGATAGGCTCCTTGGACTCGTTGATGATAGCCACACGGAATGAGACACCGCTGTTACGGTTCAGAAAACCAAAGACAAACAAGAAAATAAGCGGAAACAAAAAAGTAAAGAAGAGTGCTGTGGTGTCGCGGAAAAGACGCTTAAAGTTGGTAACGAAAAAGACCCAAACGGTGAATAGTTGCTTCTTGAGACTCATGCGTTTAACCCCTTTCCGGTCATTTCGATAAAGACGTCTTCCAGGTCAGCCTGTTCAACCTTTTGGGCTTTCTTGAAGCCAGTCTTGAGGAGATTCTTAATCAGGTTCTTCGGTGTGTCCAAGGCAATAATCTTGCCTTCGTCCATAATGGCAATGCGGTCACACAAAACTTCTGCCTCATCCATGTAGTGAGTCGTAATAATGACGCTAATACCTCGATCACGAACTTCTTTAATTAACTTCCAGAGGTTTCGACGGGCTTGAGGATCTAGCCCGGTTGTTGGCTCATCTAGGAAGAAAACTTTGGGGCTGTGAACAAGGGCCGCCACGATGCTAAAACGCTGTTTTTGGCCGCCAGACAAGTTCTCGACATAGCTGTCGGTTTTGTCGCCAAGGTTGACTTCGTCTAGAAACTTCTTAGGATTTACTTTCTCGCCGTAAGCAGCCGCGAACATGGCGATTAATTCGCTCAGTTTCGTTTTATCCTGAAAACCAGGTGACTGCGGCTGAACACCGATAATGCCGCGAATTTCGTAAGGATGCTTGGCCACATCAATACCATCGATAGTAGCCGTACCCCCATCGATTGGCCGCAGGGTCTCGATCATCTCCAGGGTAGTAGTCTTACCAGCTCCGTTGGGGCCGAGGATACCAAAGATCTCCCCTTTCTTAACTTCAAAACTAATGCCTTTGACAACAGTTTTGTCATCATAAATCTTAGTCAGGCCTTTGACTTCGAGGATAGGTTTTTCTGATTTCGTTTTCTTTGCCATAAAAGTCAGTATAGCACCAACCGCTTAACATGTTAATTAAACTGCAAATTAAAGTATGTACCCCTGTGCACCTTAACTTTTAAACCCCTCGCTGCATTGCTCGGTCAAGCCAGGGGCGAGCTCTGAAGCTCCACCAGCATCACCCTAAGCACACACCACCGTCATCCTGAACTTGCTTCAGGATGACGGGAGGAGTAGGAACTTGGGTGAGTATATTTGACATTTTTATAGTTTTAATTTATAATAAGGCATTATGTCTGGTCGTTTTCAGAATTCAGATAAATTTGCCGTTGTTGACATGCCCACCCCTGAGGCCTTGCTGGTCATGGATGAGCTCTCAGCCATGGCGGATTCACCGGCAGTTGGTGATCGAATTCATGCTTCTGACCTCTATAACACCTCTGGAGAGCATGCTTCACTCGAGGTAGTGGAGCGCTCTATCGAGATGTCTCGCTGGCTAATGAGCCAAGAGCTGTTTGCCAGCTCATCTGATCTGGCCGTACCCGAAACCCTAGACCCTGACGATCCTGAGGCTACTATTAGACTTAGTGTAGACGGCATCGCCTACGGCCTAAAAATAGACCTCAGCAGTCCTACCCCTGTTCATCCACAAATTCAGAAAAATGTTATCCGCGAGTTAGCCCGCGTTGGCGCTCGTCGTGAGCCAGAGATGCGGGAGCTAGCGGTGGCCTCAGTAGATAT
Organism: uncultured Candidatus Saccharibacteria bacterium; assembly: GCA_964530555.1. Lineage (GTDB taxonomy): Bacteria > Patescibacteriota > Saccharimonadia > Saccharimonadales > AWTP1-31 > CAZHBD01. The sequence continues at coordinate 17,260 of CAZHBD010000005.1, forward strand.
GCTTGGGATTGTCTCACACAGATCACTTGATGCCGAGGAGGCTCGCAAGGCTATCGGTTGGGCTGGTCGAGAGACCCCTTATCGCGACCTGGGCGAACGCGCGCTTGGGTACCTCAGCGGCACCATTAAACACGATTCTCAACAGATTATACTGTTTAGTACTGAGCCCCTTCAGGCCAGTCTCATTGGTATGCACGCTGTTGGGGATAGGCCTGACCAGGCCTTGGCCTCAGAGGTAGATAACGCCCTGGATGAAGCTCGTATCATCTTCTCGCAGCCTGAGTTTGATCAAGTTTTTGCCTCGGCTGCTCGGCGCGTGCTCGGCAATTCACCCTTTACCGAAGGACCTCGTGGCTAAGACTAGCAAGAAACGGTAGATTTAATAAAAGAAAACGGCCCGGAGATCCGGGCCGTTAATTTTCGGTTTTAAAACCTTACTTGCGCTTAACAGTAAGGAACCCGTTGCGTGGGTTTTCGTTGACTTCCATACCGCTAGGTAGGTCAGAAGCTTCTGGTCGCTCGTCTTTGCTGAAGTAATAGATTGTTTGTTCTTTACCACCGCGAAGTGTAACCTTCTTTGAGTTTAGGTAGTAAGTTACCCCTTTAGAGTTTGTGTGCTTGTAAGCCATAGACTTAACATCTCCCTCTCTTGATTAGTTAGCCTCCCTAACATACCTCTGGTGACCAGAGGTGTCAACCGTCTTTTATCATTTTACAGCGGTCGACCCCTGTAGATTTCGTATTAGATACCACCTCAGGTCTGCCACAGGAGCTGAAGTGTTATAAGTCTCGAAGTTCAGCTTTCGTCCAGTATTCTAAACCAAATCGGATAACGAACAGCGCGTAACAAACGGCTGCAATCACAAGGGACCATCCCGCCAAGTCGGGGCTCCAACGAGGAGAAACAAAATCGAATTTATAGAGACTATCTGGAATCGTCACTGCTTGCTGCTGACTGGCGTGTGCAGTGACATAGTCACTAATGCAAGTGACCCTTCCCCGGCCCGATAATCCAGTCGGCACTGCCCTTTCACAATAGGCTTGCGCTTCAGTATAGAGCTGATCACTGGTTTTGGCGCCTGCCTGCTGTTGAGCTGCCGCTACGAGGCGATCGTAGCGATATTTCAGCTGAATGGGCGGTTTGATAGCGTTTGGGCCAGAAGCTAAATCAGTATTCATGTGGCCATAGATGTATTCCCGCAGCTCGCGGAGAGGCGCTTCAACATCTTTATCATCTTTATCGGCTTGCAGAACCTTGTCTCTCAAGGTTAAGGCCGTCACATTATTGTGACGCAAGGCAACAACACAGACAATCGTACTCACTACGGCGACAGTCAAGAAGAGCCAGGGGCTGACAGCATGCAAGCGCTTCAGGAGATGACGGAAAAATGATTTATCCATTACCTTATTAGTATAAGGTGAAAGAGAGAAAGGTGAAAAGGGTGAAACAGGCGAAATGGGTGAAAAAGGTTGGGGTCCAGGATTTAAGCACCAGCCCATTTAAAGACATAGCTCGATTGAAACGAAAGTAGCCCCTGCTTTTGAACAGCAGGCCTTTCACCCTTTTCACTTTTCGCCTTTCTCCATGTACCATGGAAATATGCATATATTCTTCTCTGGAATTGGTGGCGCTGGGGTTGGACCCTTGGCTATGGTGGCTCAGCAGGCTGGCTACACCGTGTCTGGTTCGGACAAGCAAGACTCGCAGTATATTCAGTACCTGAAGAAACATGGTATTACCAACATTCATATTGGCCAGAGCCGCGAGCAAATTGCGGCCGCACACGATAAAGAACCAATTGACTGGTACGTCTATTCTTCGGCTGTCGAGAAAGAGCAACCCAATGCCCCAGAATTCCAGTTCGTTGACGAGCAAGACATCAAGCGCACCAAGCGTGATGAAATGCTCAATCAGATATTGACTGACAAAAAGTTAAAATTGATTGCTATTGCCGGCACCCACGGCAAGACCACAACCACGGCCATGACTGTCTGGCTACTCCAGCAATTAAAGACACCGATCAGCTACATCTTGCCCGCTAAGACCAGCTTTGCCGAAATGGGCCATTTCGATCCGACTAGTGAATATTTTGTCTATGAGTGTGATGAGTTCGACCGCAATTTCTTGGCCTACGAGCCACACCTCAGCCTGATTACTGGCGTGAGTTGGGATCATCACGAAATCTTCCCTACTCGCGAAGATTACCAGCAAGCTTTTAACGACTTCGTTGGCCAGTCGGCTTGGACCTTTTTGTGGCAAGAAGATTACGACTACTTGGGCCTGACTGGCACCAGCAAGCTCAGTGTTCTGGAATCTGATCATCCAGAAATCACTTCGCTCAAACTTAAAGGCCAGTTCACAAGATTGGACGCTTGGCTGGTCATCCAGGGCATTCACGAGATTACCAAAACCCCCGTTAAAGAACTCACCCCCTTGATGGACAAGTTCCCTGGCCTGCAGCGCCGCATGGAAGAAATTATCCCTAATTTATACAGTGACTACGCCCACACGCCCGAAAAGATCCGGGGTGGTCTGTCGGTAGCTCTAGAAATGGCAGAGGAAAAGAAGCAGGCCGTCATCGTAGTTTACGAACCACTGACCAACCGCCGTCAGCACTTTATGATGGACGACTACAAAGATTGTTTTGATGGGGCAACCAAAGTCTACTGGATCCCCAGCTATCTCGCCCGGGAAGATCCAAATCAACGAGTTATTCCACCCGCCGAGCTCATTTCTCACTTGGCCGATCCCTCAATTGCCGAACCAATGGAACGCGACGCCAAACTCAAAACCGTTATCCAAAAACACTTAGAAGCCGGCGATATGGTAGTCGGCATGGCCGGTGGTGGCGGCGACAGTTTAGACGAATGGCTCCGCCAAAACTTTACCAAATAGCCGAGATAATTTGACATATCACTCTTGAAAATATTGTAATAATCTGCTATTATATAGGTATCCAGTGGTTGAGCCATTCAACCGTCGGGGTATTACATCCGAGAGCACTCCTCTTAACCGAGGAGTGCTTTTCATTCTTATCACCTCGGTACTGAATCCCCCCGCACCAATTACCCCCCAATTAATCACACTTTCTGTCCGATCGGATAGAAAGTGTGATTAAACAATGTTCATACGAGCGCACTCATATAGCTGGACATACCCATCAACCCCCAGCTCATGAACAACCTGCTGGACTTCTTCTCGGAAATCATAATTAGTCAGCCAAACACTCCTTTGCGCCTGTTCAAATTCAAATTTTCTAAGATACTGCCTCAGAAGTCTCCGTTTAACCGACTCCGACTCTGGAATGTCAAAAATCACCATAAGACGTGCTGAATTTTTCAGTTTCTCGCCCAAAAAAGGTTTTATCGACGCAAGTCCTTTGGTGGTCAGCCTTGGCCCAAACTTGGTTTGCTCCACTAATCCCCGCTTTTTAGCACGGCTCATGGCTACCTCAAAACTATGGTGTCTTGCATGTGAAACCTTTTCTAATTCCTTAAAAAATTCATAAGGAGTGAAGGCCAGTTTGAGATTTTGGCGAGAATACGGGACTAAAGCCATTAACAGGTATTGCAATGTAGTTCGGGGCTGTTTCATGACTCCTCCTCCCACCCCTCTGTTGCTCAATATACACTTTTTGTCCGATCGGACAATTTTTGTATATTAGAAAGTATGAAAAAGATCTATTTTGCTTGCTCTATCACTGGCGGACGGGATCATGCCCATGTTTATCAGGATATTGTGGAAGTTATCAAGGACACGGGCATGCATGTACTCAGCGAAGCTTTTGCCGATAAATCGATTAACTCCAAACAGGGCTACGGTATTAAGCATGATATGAGGCCCTCAGAAATCTGGCAGTGGGATATGAGCTGGCTGACCGAAGCTCACGCTATTATCGCCGAGGTGTCACAGCCCTCGCTGGGTGTCGGTTATGAGATTGCCAAGGCTCACGAGCAAAACAAGCCGGTACTTGCCCTCTGGCGCAAACAGCCCGATCGCAAGCTATCACCCATGATCAGTGGCAGCCCCAACGTTATTGCTTTCGAATACGACGACGTCGCCGAAACCGAACCCATCATTCGGCAGTTTATTAAAGACCTGGGCTAGTCCAAGATAATTAATACCTCTCGTCGTTAACTATCTCTACCCAAACACCGTCAGGGTCTTTTATAAAGAAGTAGCTGACTTTGGTAGTACCGTAGGTGATTTTTGTGTCAGAATTCGCCAAACCAGCATCCTTAAGATTGGCCAATGTTTTCTCGATATCATCCGTTGTGAGCGCAATGTGTTTAACACCTATTTGCTCAAGATTATTGGCGTATTCGTATTCGACAGGGGGGAGGTCTTTGTTCTTGTCATACACAAATATCTCTAGATACATCTCACCCAGTTTTAGGTGTGCAATCGGCATAGAAATGCACGGTGCAGATCCAAGGCTGGTCACCCGCACTCGTACCGAGCTGCATCGTTTTGGCTTTTGATAATGCTTCTCGAACAATTTCTTCGACGGTCATCGATTATCTCCTGCTCCTTTAATGACACCGCGGGCTTTGCGGGATTTTAGTTTTTCGACGTTGGTTTTCATAATATCGTCGAAGGATAGGCCTAGGCTATCAGCTAGAACAGCAATGTACCAGACCACATCGGCCAATTCTTTACCGAGATCCGCGAGTTCTTCATCAGTTATTTTGCCTCCTTTGTAAGCGACGATCTTTTTCCACTTTTCAACAATTTCGCCAGCTTCGCCAGCCACGCCCATGGCCCAAATCGTTTTTTCCATCAATGTGCCGACGTACTCTGGATCAACGTGGGCAGTGGTTAGGGCCTGTTTTTGGTATTCATCAAAGGTCATTTGGCCTCCTCCCAATACAATTCTATGTAAGTTTCGCCGGATCGTATTCTTTTAAGCACCTCTTGGACGTTGGGTACTGTATTTTTTGGCAAGCTTTCGGGCAGAAACCAAGCTAACTCACTGTGGGCTTCCGGCTCGGCATTTATCAATTCTCCTTCCCAGTTAGATGCTTCGAAAAAAACGTCTATCCAGTTATTGCCTTGTGGATCTTCGGTATAGCGATGTACTGCGGCCTTATACTCTAGGTCTTGCGGCTGAATGTTTACACCCACCTCTTCCTCGACCTCGCGAACAGCGCAGGCAATGAACGACTCGTCATGTTCGACTTTACCAGCTGGCAAGCTATAGTGCCCGCTCATCCAGCGATCACCGGTTCGTTTTAGGAACGCTACTTCACCTTTCGGATTTCGAAAGATGATATAACTGGCGATATAGGGCCGTTGAGTGTTGAACTCATTCATTATCTCTTACCTCCACAGCACCTTGTCTTAAAACTTCAATGGCATCATCCACAATCCGAATGACAGTTGATGGTTTGCGCTTGCTGAGGTTCCCGCCATCGACGTAAAAATCTATCTTGTCGGCAAAGTATTTCATAGCCTCTTCAATCGTATCGGCTGGCTTTTTGCCGGGATGGTTAGCACTACTGGTCATCAGGGGGCCCGTCTGTTTCAGTAGTTTGACTAATTTCTTGTCCGCCACAATACGAACCGCCAAGCCACCAACACCTTGACGTAAATATTGAGTGGCTGGATTACCATCAGGAATAATAACGCTAACCGCACCCGGCCAGTACTCTTCGACAGCCTTGAGGTAGCGACGCTTGAGGCCAAGCTCAACTAATTGATCAATTGAGGCAGCTATCACGGTGCCGGGTTTCTTCTCTCTAGTCTTTAACGCATACAAACGCTCAACGGCGGCTTCTTGGGAGGCACAACAAGCCACACCATACACCGTGTCAGTTGGCAGAACTCCAACTGCACCGCGGTGCAAAAGTGCCTCGAGCCGCTCATCCGTCACCTCGTCAAAAATTGCTGCCATCAGAAGTAGTATACCTCACCTACCCGGCTCTGCACCCTTCGCTCTTCGCTTACGTCATAAGGTATACTAACTATGTGAACTTTCTGGCTGATATAGACATTTCCAACCGAACAATTCTGTTTCACTACCCTGGTTCCTGGATGCGCCTGCACGGCATTAATATCCTGATTATCATTGTTGGAGCGTGGATTTTACGCCGTGCTGGCCGTGCCATTGCCAGCCGCATATTGAAACGCATTGTTCGCAGTCATCACTTCAGTACCGAATCAGATCGCAAGAAACGCCTACAGACTTTAGTAAGCCTGGCTGACGCAATTATCCAAATAGGTATTTGGGGCATTGCAGCCATCATGATTGTTGACGAGCTGGGTATCAATACTGGGCCACTCATTGCCAGTGCTGGGGTGGTAGGAATTGCCCTCGGTATTGGGGCTCAGTCACTCATCAAGGACTTTGTAAACGGCATGTTCATCATTGCCGAGAATCAATACCGTGTAGGTGATGTCGTGGAGCTCAATCAGGAAGTTAGTGGCACCGTTCAGGCTATAACCGTCCGGACTACTATTCTACGAGATATGAACGGCAATGTTCATCACGTTCCAAACGGCACCATTACGCTGGCTACCAATAAGACCTTTGGCTTGGGACGAATTAACGAAGATATCACTGTTGATGCTGATACTGATCTAGCTAAGCTGGAGCGAATTATCAACAAAGCTGGCGAAAGCCTGGCGGCTGACGAGGAGCTTGGGGCTAAGATCCGCAAAACACCACGATTCGAACAGATTAACGGCTTTAACGAGCGGGGCATGGGCATTAAAATATTCGGTGAAACAACCCCTGGAGCCCAGTGGAAAATTCGCTCCCGTCTCTTCGCCCAACTAGCCGAAGACTTCCAAAAGAACAATATTGAGGTGGTCTACATGCCCGGCATGATTCCACCCAAAAAGAAATAGCTAAAGCATTGCCTTAACTTGTGGCTTATCTTGGAGGCTTTTTAATTGATCCTTACACCAGTACGACCAGTCCTCACTATTTTTGCCTAACGCTTCTTGAACAAACTCCGCCCAGCTCATCCATCGATAAGCTTCAACCTCCTCCGGATTAGGCTGGACATCAGTGGCCGCCCGAGCCACGTAGACCGGACAAAATTCATTTTCGATAATACCGTTATAGGGCGGTGTCTTATAGCTATAGTTGGGCAATACTACGACGATGTCTTTGAGCTTCATACCAAGTTCATAAGCCGCTCTCCGGACTACTGCTGCGGGCAGCTCTTCTCCTGGCGAAGGGTGTCCGCAGACACTATTCGTCCAAACTCCTGGCCAAACTTTTTTGCCGTGAGCCCGTTGAGTAACCAGTAATCGACCCTGGTCATCGAATATATAACAGGAAAAGGCTAAGTGACGCTTTGTATGGGCAGTGTGGGCATCAAGTTTTTTGGCAGTCTCGCCGGTTGGGCTGCCGGTTTGATCAACATAGACAATGAGATCCTGATTGGCATCAGCCACGCTGCTGTCTCCGTTCAGCAAGCGCTCGAATTTTTGCCGTCATACTTTCGGGTTGAGCATCAGCCAGTCTGAAAGGTCGCCTTTCCATCTGGGGATTGCCCTTTAAGCCAAGCGTTTTAGCTACCGCAAACGTTACGAAATCAGGCGTGGAAGCACTAGCCGTTATCCCTATGGTAGCTTCTTTGTCGGCATGAAGACATGCTTCATCAGCTTTAGCTACCGCATGCACAGTTGTGTCAGTGCCTGCCTCAGCAATAAGTCGGTGAGCCAAGTCCACATACCCTCGGCCGTTCTTTGAGGTAGGATCAGTTACAACAACGATTTTCTTAGGTTTGATTTGCACTAACTGCTCAACACCGGCCTGGCGATCTTGGACCGCGCGACAGACATCACCTTTGGCAGAGACGTTTACTTCGGCGTTGGGGTTTTCAGAAGTAATGTGCTCTTTAAGTTGGTCAACGTATTCGTAGGCCCGATCGGCATGGAGCGTCGTTTGGGTAACAATACGGAATTTATTCGTTGCCGGGAGTTCCGGCTGCTCACCAATGCTCAACAGGCTATGCTCAACAGGCTTAGGTTGCAGTCGGCCATCAGTAAGCTCATACTCCAGATGACCCATCATACCCAAGACCTCATCGTGAGGCACTTTGGGTGGTTCTGGCTTCTGACAAACGTAAAGGACATGCTCTCCGGCTACTCGAGCTCGAGCGGCCGCTCTATGTGTATGAATGACCAGAGGACAAGCTGCGTCGAAAACTGCGGCCTCTTTTTGATTAAGCGCGTGAGTAACCTCGGGACCAACACCGTGAGCGCTGGTAACAACCACACTCTGCGGTGGAATCTCATCCAGATCATCCACAAATTCAACTCCGTTGGCAGCATGCAGGCTTATTAGATCATCGTTATGAGCTATGCCGTGGTATCCATAGACCGTATCTATGTCGTAAGCATGAGCCGTTTCAGCGACATTCCAAAGAAGCTGGTCGGCCGCCATAACGCCTTCACATAAGCCAAAATGATCAGGGAAAACTACCCGTTCAGCATCAACAGACATGCACCCACTTTACCACAGTTTTACAGCTAGATCTTTATAGACCTAGCGTGGTGTCTGACAGATCGTTCGAGGTGTAGTCGTTAGTGTCGTCGACTTTCTTGAGCGATGCATCAATATCGCTGTTTGCTTTGTCGATGTCGCCGCCACTCGCTGATCCAGAAGTCGCATTGTTAGCCTTAGATTCCTGGGTCGTCGGAGTTGAAACCGGGGTAGTCTTTTTGCTGTTCTGCCAATAAGCATAGCCAGCACCGCCAATCAAGCAGAGGGCAACCAGCACCGCAGCCAACAACGCACCACCACGGCGGCGTTTCTTGGGCTGACCAGTTGGATAAGATTCCTTATGATGCGATGCGTCAGCAGTAGTCGGAGGTGGCGCAATGCCTAAATCATTGGCATCTTCTTCAGATAGACTGCTCAGATCCAAACCGGCGCCAGTTTGTGGCGGCTCTGAAGTACCACCTGCATCTGGTGTTGGTGATTCTGTGGGACCGCCATCACTGAAAACCGGCTTCGTAGCTGCTTCGGCTGGATCGACTGGCTCAGCAGACGAAATAGCAATTGGCCGAGGTGCAGCAGCTGGAGCTACTCCAGGGGTTGTCGATCGAGTTGGAGGCACAATGTCGTGCCCAGGCGTCCGTGATGGCCCTGGCACCTGGCCAGGTTGAGGAGCAGCTGACGCTGTACCAGGAGTTTTAGGTCGAGTAATATCATCCATTACTGGTCTCCTCCCTCACTGGCGTCAGTGGTTTTGTCATCTTTATCCTTAGTTAAAGTAGTCTTTAGGTCAGCCAGTGTCACCTTGATAGGATCCTTTACATAAGCTCGAATAGCGGCCGCATCGGCGGCTACCGTGGCTCGCGCCGAACGAGCCGTTTCTAGAGCCGCTTTAAAACCAGTAGGATCTGCCTGGCAACCGAGGCTCTGGAGATCATCAAGTGCAACTTTATACTTGGCTAGGTCCGTCTTAAAAGTAGTGACCTTACTGGCTAACTCAGTTTTTTCTTCCTCAAGCTTGGTTGTATCAACCTTAGCCGCTTTCAGCTTTGCAATCAGTGTATCCAAACGAGCAGTCAAGCTGTCGTAGGCTTCTAGCCGCGCTGTTCGTCGACTATCTATTGTCGTTCCCAGAGCCTTAACTTTAGTTTGTCCAGCCACACACTTCAGCTTGAAACGAGCTGTTTCGGCAGCAGTCAGTTTTACTTTTTGAGCGGTAATCTGAGATTTTATACGATCAGCCTGTGTCTGTTTACCCTTCTCGGCTTCAAAAAGCTTTTCGAAGGAGTCGGAGCCTTTTGAGCCCTCTGCTTTACTGCTAGCATTCGAGGCGTCAGTCGATTCGGCCAATACGCGCCCAATTCGTTTTAAAACAGGGGCACTATCGCTTTCTGCAAACGCAGCCACTGGAGTTGCCAGGATGGTGATGGCCATCATGCCAGCAACGAGTAATCGGAGTTTTTTCATAAATATATACCACCTTTTCCTATGGCTCCATATTACCACAAGCATAGAGGGTGAAAAAGGCGAAACAGGTGAAAAGGGTGAAAACGGTCCTTGGTCCTTGGTCCTTGGCTGCTGCAGGCCTCCGGCCGCGTTCGCTCCCCGTTCCCCGTGGCCTGTTGTCTACCGAACGTCATCCTGGACTCGTTTCAGGATGACGGGGAGCCTAGCTTAAGCCAGACTCAAAATCTGCCCCTGACGCCAAACAAGCCCTTCTTGGACCAAATCCTTCAGGATGTCATCAAAACGATCGTCACCGATAACCGCCTGTAGTCGCTCCTGGGGCAGTTCACTTTTGGTTAATTCGCGGAGGATCTGGCCGCGGATTTGGCGCTTGGACCCTTGGAATTTGGACTGTTTGGTGTAGTGCTTGCTTTGGCGGATATTGTTCCCTCTTGTAGCTTTGAGATGGGTACCATAGTCCATAAGCGCCCAGTAAAAAGTTCGGGGATCTTGCCCTGCCAGACTGGCCTCAATCAGGGGTCGCAGCTCCTTATCATCCACGTTTTTGGTCCGATCGGACCAAAAACGTGTAAAAAAGACGGTGCGGATGTTAGTTTCAATGAAAATAGCAGGCTGGTTGAAGGCGTAGGCACAAATCGCCCCAGCAGTATTCAGGCCAACCCCTGGTAATTTAACGAGTTCTTGCTGATTCGACGGAAAAACACCATGCCATTGACTAACCACCATTTGAGCCGCCTGCCAGAGGAATTTGGCCCGCCGGTTATAGCCGAGCCCGCTCCAGAGACGGAGCACATCTCCCAACGAAGCTTCAGCCAGGTCCCGAACCGTCGGAAATACCTCTAAAAACTGTTCGTATTTGGGAATAACCCTATTCACCTGAGTTTGCTGCAACATCAGTTCACTAACTAAGATTTTATAGGGGTCAAATGACCCATCAGTCTCTGGTCTGCGCCAAGGTAAATCCCGCCCATGCTGGCGGTAGTAGGTGTTGACTGCCTTTTGCAGCTCAGCGATAGCAGTCTGCTTCATACACCTATGATAGCAAGATCTTTATCTGCCACCCGTTCCCCGACATCCGTCGTCCGAGTGACCCTGACGGATCACGGATAACAAGCCACGGGGAATGAATGGCAGGATGGAGATCTGCAGCGGCCAAGGACTAAGGACTAGGGACCTCTCTCACCTTTTCACTTTTTCTCTTTTTCACCCCTCCTGGGTATTGACTTTTTCATTGTTATATGATAATATTGTCAAACTCGCAAGAGTGTGGAGAAAATATGCGTTTTCAACGAATTTTACCCCTGTTATGTGCCGTGACCATATTGCTCGTTACGTCGGGTGTATGGGCTACTAATATGATGGTTAGCCGAGCTGAACAGACCCCTGTTACACCAGCGCCGGTAACCTCCACACAGCCTCAAACGGCGGCCGCTGCAGTCGCTGCCTCTCAGCAGACAACTGGAAAGCCTGCTTCGGGTGTTGCAGTAGCTAAAGCCGCTGCAGCTCCGAACTGCCAACTCGGGATCAATGCAAAGCCGGCAGCAGTCAGTCTTGCTGCCAGCCAAGCTGGTTTGATCCGCACCCCCAAAACAGTAGGTAATTACACCATCTACGGTGATACGGTAGCTCAGATCAGTAACCAGATGTACAATTGTTCGCCAGTAGTTATTGGCGGCAGCCACTTCGCAGCCAGTACCGATTATGTGATGAGCTGGAACTTCAACATCAGGGGTGACGGCAATAACACCTGTACCCTGACCGATGTACGCGTCGGCCTAGCCGTCAGCCAGACCTACCCAGCTTGGCAAGCCACTGGTGGCGCCAATGCTACTACTAAAGCCAGTTGGCAACGATTTATTACCAACCTGACTACTCACGAAGATGGCCACGCTCAACTGGATGCCGACTATGCGCAAACGCTTTTGAACACGCTCAAAAGCCTACCTCCTACCAGTTGTGCCACCATATCTAGCGTAGCCAACAGCAAAGCTCAATCAGTTATTGCCGCCCTGGATCACGCTAACGAAGCCTATGATGATCAAACTGGCCACGGCAA
>CAZHBD010000006.1:0-26368 GCA_964530555.1 uncultured Candidatus Saccharibacteria bacterium
GAACTATTCGTAGCCCTACCATATTGAAGGCCATCATTACTACGACGAATATCGCCGACAAGCGAACAAAAAATCGTTTCACACTAGTTTCTCCCCTTAAGCTTGCTTTTAAGTATATTGCTTATGGTTGTAGAAAACAATATATACTAGGATTCTTCGGAAACAGGGTGTTTAGTGAAATCATCTGCTGAACTAGAGCAGGCCAGCCTAAAGTCATTACCTTCTTTTCATGAGGCAAAAATGGAACATTTTCCCAGCGAAGCTTTCTCGTTGGTTACAGCTCAACAGGGAAAAATTGGTATTTTTTATTTTAGCGCCTGGGTTATAACCTAACCTACTAAGTAGGTGATTTCCCGCCTGCTGCACGGGCTTCTGAAAGGCCGATTGAACTGTCAGGGATCTCTGGTGTTCGATTTACGGATGGTTATGTCTCGTCAAACATCTCCCACGACATACGGTTCTTTATCCAGCCAGTCGTGCAGTTTCTTTTCGGATGGGAAATCGACTAGAATCATCGAACATTTCATAGTGTTATCATCATGGGGCTAGTCTAGACTACCGCGGAATACTAGAACCTTGGTTGGTAATTGTAATCTGTAATCGTGGTTAAAGTATGGCCGTTTTTATTTAGATTGTTAAACGAGTAGTCAATATGCAGATTCTTTGAGCCAAGACTTGCTGGTGTCGATCGTCCGATCTGCGTATCACCGAGAAGCTTAACAGAGCCTGTGAATGTAATTTTCCCATTATTACTGCAACCTTGTTCCACCATTGTTACACATGCAGAAACTGCTCCTGATACACTGCCGTCGGACCCGGTAACCCCTTTACCGCTAACTGCTATATCATTGCTTATAGAGAACTTGTCCGTACCGTGTGCAAAAACGTATAATGCGCCACCGCTCAATATTGCGATACTACTACTCCCAAGTGCATCTACTGATCCATAGCCAGTGGCGGTTGCGTTACCTACACTTACCGTGTTACCGCTGCCTATTATGACTTTGCCGTTATAGTCTGGGCTAGAATTACGGAATGTCACACTCCCGAAATTCTCCGGATCTACGTCGGCAAATTTAATTGTTCCAGTGCCAACTAGAGCACCTGACACGTCGATACTGCTTGTATCAGAAGATGAGAATTGAATAGTTTTATCGCCCAGATTTATTGCAGTGTCCTTTTCGTTATAGAACGTCAGCAAATTCCTGCCGGTTGTCTTAATTAACGCATCGCCTGCAAAGTTAATAGTGCTGATAATTTGTACTTGCGGAATAGCTGATTTTGGATTTGTTCCGCTTATAGTGTCTTCTATGCCACCTGTTATCGTAATAGGGTTACCTTTGACACCAGTTATAATGCTGTCTACTTGTCCATCGAAAATTAGTTTGTTGATGGTAAGATTGGTGATATTATTCTGGAAAGCAAATGAAGTGGCGCCATACTGGTCAGTCGGCTGCGTAACTTTAGACACATCAATTTCAATGCTCTGATTATTTTTTGGTATCCCCAATGACCAATTAGCAGCTTCATTCCAGTTATAGTTTTTGGCTTTTCCTGTCCAAGAATTTATAACCGATGTAGTATCTGTTGTCTTTGTCTTTGAAAATGTTTTTTGGTCTTGACTCTGCCAGACTTTCCAGCCAACAACTCCGATGGCCGCAATCACGACTACAGCCAATATTCCGGCGATGTGCGCTGCACCTGATTGATTACTATTCAGTTTCATACCCATCCTTGTTTAATTAACAATAAGTATGAGCTAACCTTTATCAAAAGAAAAGACCTCTGATTCCAGAGGCCAAAGTGCTTATGGTAGCGGGGGCAGGGGCGTTCTGTGAACCATTTCCTCATGTGCTCGGAACAACTTCCTGTGCTCATTCGTCATGAACGAACCTGCGACCACGCCCGACTTTGTCGTGCTTGTCGCAGAACCCAGTCAGCTCCATGACCAAGAAAAAAGCCCTAGACAAGCTAGGACTCTTTTCTTGGTAGCGGGGGCAGGACTCGAACCTGCGACCTCTTGGTTATGAGCCAAGCGAGCTGCCGCTGCTCCACCCCGCGTCGATAATGGAGAAAAACCTAGGTTTTTCTCGTCGCGCCGGCAAAATTATGCGAAATTTTGTCGGGCTTCTCTTTTCCTTTTGGAAACAGGAGCTCAAGTATCTTAGCAAACAGAGGTGATTGTGTCAATCGGGTAGTGACTAAAAATCTTTAAGCAAACTTTCATGCATGGTGCGTATGATCTTGACATAACGTAATATAGGAAAAGCTATGAATGTATTTTCGCGCGGGGTACGAAACGCCTTTCGCAACTCCATCAGGACATTTTCGATCGTCGTCATTCTAGGGCTCAGCGTTGGCCTAGCCTTGGCGATGCTCGTGGCCCGGCAAGCGGTTGAAGAAAAGATCAACACGGTCAAAAGCTCGATTGGTAACACGATCACCATCACTCCTGCTGGTGCTCAAGGTTTTCAAGGTGGCGGCGAGCCACTGACCGCCGACGAGTTAAGCAAGGTGCGCTCGACGACCAACGTCACCAAGCTAACCGAGTTACTTAATGATAGATTAACGACCGATACCACTAATCTGCAATCGGCGATTGAGCCTGGTAGTCTCGGTCGTCGTCAAGCAGGCAACTCTGGAGTTGGCGCTACGCTACCTGTTGCAGCAGCACGTCAAGAAAGTAGCGATGGCGGCACGATACGTGCCTTTACTCCTCCAGTCATCGTGACCGGAACCAACGATATTGCTGCGACGGCAGCCTTCTCGGGCAGCACAGCTACATTCACTGGCGGCCAAGCTATAGATGCCGGCAAAGATGCCAATGAAGCGGTTGTGGGTAAGGCATTGGCTGAGAAAAACAGCCTGAAGGTCGGGTCGACATTCACAATGTATAGTGCTGAAATAAAGGTGGTCGGGGTTTATGATACGGGCAACACGTTTGCCAATAGTGGTTTAGTAGTGTCACTTCCAGCGCTTCAGCGGCTGTCGTCACAAACCGGATCGGTGACGACCGCCATTGCAGAGGTCAATTCAGTCGATAATCTTGATTCGGTAGTAACGGCGATCAAAGCAACGCTCGGTGATAAGGCCGATGTGGTCAGTAACCAGGATACTGCTAAGCAAGCTGTTGAACCGCTACAAAACGGAAAAAGCATTTCCTTGTTCAGTCTCATTGGGGCACTGGTGGCCGGGGCAATAATCATTTTGTTGACTATGATGATGATCGTTCGTGAACGACGCCGTGAGATTGGTGTAATGAAAGCTATTGGTGCGTCGAACCTGTCTGTAACGACGCAGTTTATCAGTGAGGCGATCACTCTAACGATTTTGGGGATGGTGGTTGGCTTGCTGATAGGTATTGCGGCAGCCAACCCAATCACTAAGGTGCTGGTTAATAACAGTACCAGTAGCTCGCAGACTGCGCAGCAAGGCCCAGGAGTGGGTCCTCCTGCTGAAGCTCGACGTCTCCTCCGTGACTTTGGGAATAATAGTTTGACGAACCTGCGTGCGATAAAGACGAATGTAGGTCTAGACATCGTCGGTTATGGCATTGTGTCCGCCTTCGCTATTGCAATTGTGGGCAGTGCGGTGCCAGCGTTTTTGATCAGTAAAGTTCGACCAGCCGAAATAATGAGAGCTGACTAGGAGCTACTATGCTAGAAGTAAAAAAACTATCCAAAACCTTTAATACCGGCGACACCAAGGTCGAAGCTATAAAGACCACATCGTTCTCTGTTCCAGACGGGCAATTTGCTTCGATTATTGGCAAGAGCGGCAGCGGCAAAAGTACCCTGTTGAGCTTACTGGGTGCCCTCGATAAACCCACCGCCGGAAGTATTGTGGTTGGCGGGAAAGACATTACCAAACTGAGCGATCACAAATTGATCGCCTATCGTTGTAAGAGTATTGGATTTGTATTTCAGAACTACAATTTGGTGCCCAATCTGTCTGCAATCGAAAACGTTATGTTACCTATGGAGTTTGCCAAAATGCCAACAGTGCAACGCCGCGAACGGGCCAAAGAACTTTTAGCTCAGGTTGGCCTTGATGAGGCGAAACAGCACCGCAAACCTGGTCGCCTGTCTGGTGGTGAACAACAGCGTGTGGCTATTGCCCGAGCGCTCGCCAATCGGCCCAAGCTAATCTTGGCTGATGAACCTACAGGCAACCTAGACTCACAAACCGGCAAGATGATTTTTGATTTGCTGCACGTGCTCGCCAAAGCGGAGAAAACCACCATTGTGGTAGTCACGCATGATTTAGCTATTGCCGGTAAAACTGACAAGACCTTCAAGCTAAAAGATGGCAAATTGGTAGGCTAAAATTCTCACTCTGCGGTTGTGCTTTTGATCACTGTCTTGTGCTACTTGAATCGCTAGAATGTGGGCATGGAACGAGGTGCAGGCATTGATATCTTACGGCTTAGGGAAAAGTCCCGGTATGAGAAGAGTAGACGCAACAAAGTCTACTATCACCTACTAGGCTATAGCGTACTGGCTAATGACGGCGGTGAGCAATTTACGCCACGTCGAGGGTGGCTTGACGAAGTGTGGGCGGATGCTCGCGAGCGATATGCTCGCAGGCATCAAAAATCATAAGGGGTGACAGCGAAATATCTTACTGTTTGGGGCACGAGCAATATCCATACTGGTAGCCAGGAGTTACCATATACACAGTATGTCTACAATGCCTAAGCAGTTAAGTGCGTTTCTGAATAAATACCCAACAGACAGTTAAGACGTGGCTGGCCGCTTCTGTACCAGGGCGAAATTCCACGCTCGGCGTTTGTGGTGAAAAAGGGTGTGATCAAAGTATACGATATCAACCCGAGCGGTGAAGAGAAGGTGGTCAACTTCAATACCGATGGCGATATTACGCCGGCGGCATGGGTATGGGGCAAGGCGCCTGTTGCCTTGTATTACTACGAGGCCTTTACCGACTCCGAAGTGTGCATTGTGCCTCGAGAGAAGCTATGCGAAATATTAGAGTCTGACCAGGAGCTATTACGCTATGCACTGGACAGGTACATTAGTTTATACGTGGGTACTATCATGCATATCTATGCCCTGGAGCAGACTAAAGCCTCTGAAAAGCTTTTGCGCATCTTGCAATATCTCGGTATGCGCTACGGCGAAAAAGCTACCAGCAGCTTACGGCGAATCACCTTGCGCTTGACTCACCAGGATCTAGCTCGGCTGATCGGCATGACTCGTGAGACGACGGCAGTAGAACTGGGTAAGCTTAAAAGGCGTGGTTTGATTGCCTATCAAAACCAGCGCTACCTGATTGACAGCAAAAAGATACAACAAGCGCTGGGTGAAGAAGAGTTTAAAGACCTGGTTATTTAGTGGCGGGTCGAGTTTTGGACCCGGCGTTCTTGCGGTCGTTCAGGGTGTCATCTACCAGGCGCACTAGCTCGTTAGGGGATGCCCAGGCCTTGAGCATGTAACGAGACGCACCAAGTTCAAAAGCCTTGTCAATATCTTTTTGCACATCGTAATTGCTAAAGACAATGATCTTGAGCTTCGGATAGTTTTCGAGTGGCTTTAAATTTTGTAAAAATTCAATCCCATCCATCTTGGGCATGCGTAAATCGAGTAAAATCAGCTCGGGTGTTCTTTGTTTGACCTGGTCTAAGCCTTCCTTACCGTTGTAGGCGGAAACAACCTCGTGACCCATCTTTTTTAAGATCATGCTGTATGCTTCGTTTAAACTACTTTCGTCTTCGACAATTAATATATAAGCCATTCGTTGGTTGTTCCTCTTTTCCTACGCATTGTAACAGGGGTACTAATAACAGACTGTAAGAATTTTTATAGTGCCCAACGTCTTATTTTCGTGGCAATGTTATGGTGAAGGTGGCGCCCCTGGCTGTGTCTGATTCTACCTTAATCTCACCACCGTGCAGTCGAATGATTTCGCGGCATAAGTACAGGCCGATACCACTGCCGCCCGCCTCTACCGATAGTTCATTGTCAATACGAGAAAACTTTTGAAATAGCTTTTTGTGGTCGTTAGGCGAAATGCCCACGCCTTGGTCGGTGACTGCTATGCTGACGGTGTCGCGATGACGCGTAACGGTAATGTCGATTGATTTTCGTGGGTGGGAATATTTGCTGGCATTATTGAGCAGATTATCAAATGCCATACACAAGTACTGCTTATCAGCGTTGACGTAAATTTTTGGTGCAGAAGACGTATAGCGTACACGCTGTTTACGGTTCTTGATGCTTGGTGATTGCTCGCTGATGACAGATTTTAATAGCACATTAAGCTCGATTCGTTCTTTATTGAGTAGAATTCGTCCCGCATCGGCTCGAGTAACGTACAAGATTTGATTGATTATTTCGAGTTGTCGCTCGTTACTGCGGTAGGCTTTGTCGAGCAGCCGACGTTGCTCACTACTGACATCGCCCGCAAAGCCTTCGAGGACCATACCAACAAACTGCTTCACACTGGTAGCTGGGGTACGAAGCTGATGTGAAGCCAAGGAGAGCAGCTCGTCTTTTACATCCTGTACTTCCTTATGTTTTTCGTAGGCAATCGAGCGAGCACGGCTCACCATGAGCAACAGCAGCAAGCCGGAGAGTAGAGCGCTGAACGCTAGTCCGCCTAACAGTACCACTCGTGGTTCAGTACGTTGGCCCGAATTGAGCAAAGGCGCACCAATCAGAACATTAATTTTCCAGGTCCTCCCATGAAGTTGGGTGGTTTTGCTAGCAGTCAAAGTACCTTTTTGTTTGCTTACCTTGGTTGTCGTAGCTGACTGATAAATAAGATTTTCAGTTGTTTCCTGTGTCCCGTCATAAAATTGCAAGGCATAATCGGTAGATCGTACTTGCGGGAACAATCCTTCGAATAGCTCATTCGCGCGTATAGCTGCCATAACATAGCCTTGGATAGCTTGTCGCCTTTCATCAATGGTTGAAGTAGGCAAGCCTGGTTTATAAACAGGGGCATACATAATGAAACCGATCGCTTTGTTGGTAGAGTCCTGAAGTGAAGTAATTGGGCCCGTAAGGCTGATGTCGGCGGTGTCTCGGGCTTGCTCACTCGCCAGGCGACGATGAGGTTCGCTATTAAAATCAAGTCCGATATAGGCAGCTTTATCGGGGGCGTAGGGTTCAATATAGATCAGCGGGGTGTAGTCGGGGCGTTCACCTGTGGGGTGCAATGAGAAATTCTGCTGGTCACTGGCTTGCTGATCTGCGATAAATTGTGGTAAATCCTCTGGTTTTACAAGCTGTGCATAACTTAGGCTCCGAAGTCCGGGGTAGGCGGAGTCGATACGAAAATTGCCTACATATTTGCTCCATGCCTCCCGGCTAACTAACCCGTCGTTAGCCTGGAACAGGCCAACCGCTCCATGCAAAATCTCTTCGTATGAGGTTAGTCGCGTCATGACAGCTTCTTGCACGGTGTTCAAAGCATATGCCCTGCCGGTTTCCTGGTTGCGCTGAGCTGATGATTGTGAACTATGCCACGACCAATACACTACCCCACAGCAAGAAAAAAACACGAGTAGGGAAGCAACGATATAAGGGCGTATACCAGGGCCGTACTGATGATTAAATCGTGATCGGAGAATATTTCGTTTAAAAAAGTTGCGCATAGTGGTCAACCAATTCCATAGCTTCAGTATAGGCAGATGCTTACAGTAAGCTTTGTAAAATATATTACTTACCCTCCATGAGTAACTTTACAGATGCAAACTGTTAATCCAATTATGATGAGTGTACTGTTATGAACACTGCACATAACGGTATCGGAGCAACAATAAGGGGGGAACTATGAAAAGTGCTACGAAAGTTGAGTCTAGAATTCAGTCATTCTGGGCACGAAAAGTTGATCAGTACCCAGAACTACAACAGCCAGTTGAGCGCATGTACCGAGACTTGCTGACCGAGGATCGTACTGAAAACAGTACTCACCGTCGGTTGTCGGGGAATGAACGTGATCTAAATTATCACGTACTACATGGCCGCTTTACTACAAATCACTTCCGAGGCTGGCATTATGCAGCTTAGTATAATCTGGCGATTAATAAACACGGACAGCAGGAGGAACTATGATTAATATTATTGCGTGGATTATTTTCGGAGCCCTCGCAGGATGGATTGCTTCGCTGGTTATGAATACGAACGAAGAGCAAGGTGGCTTTGCGAATATAGCCATCGGTATCCTGGGAGCGTTGGTAGGCGGTTTTATTGTGCGTCTTCTTGGCGGCTCTGGTATGACTGGATTCAATCTTTACAGCTTAGTGGTAGCTGTCGGTGGTGCGATCGTACTTCTAGGTGTATATAAATCTCTGGCCAATCATTAAACCTTACTCATCTTCCCCCAAAACAAAATCCCCTGAAAAAACAGGGGATTTTTGAATAGCTGCAAGCTGTTACCAGCTGCGTTGACCGCCGCCATTGCCGCCGAAGTCGCGTCGAGGACGTTCTTCGCGAGGACGAGCCTCGTTAACGGTGATGGTGCGTCCGCCTAGCTCTGAGTTGTGCAGAGCCTTTTCAGCAGCTTTGCCTTCTTCGTCGTTTTCGAATTCGACAAAGCCAAAGCCTTTGCTGCGGCCAGTTTCGCGGTCCTTGATAACAACCGCAGAAGCTACGCTACCGTGAGCTGCAAAGGTGTCTTGCAACTCTTCGTCAGTGGTGCTAAATGGCAAGCCACCTACAAATAATTTGTACATATATTCTTCCTTATGTTAATCGCAGTCGACCTTTTTGTCTTTCTACAACCGAACTGCGATTACCGAAGGAACCTTGGATCTGATTGAGCTAAGAACATAACCTGCTCCGGTATTTAAGCATAAAAGCGGAGAAAAACAAACTTTTTATAAAAATACAGTTGACAAAATAGCAAACTTATGTATAATATAAACTAGTTTTGATTGATCAACAAAACAAACACATTCAAGCAAAACAACATAAAAAGGAAACCTCACACAATGCGTACCATCAAACTGGCTTACGAGCTGATCCCGAGCAACGATAACAAAATCATCGAGTTCGACGACATCTTGAGCTAAACCACTTTTATCTCATTAAAGAGTCCGCGGTAAGCGGACTCTTTTACTTGGTCATGAGTTATCTTCCTGCAATTCGATCTCTGATCGGGATAGGCTCAAGTATCTCGAGGTGGACTCGTGGCTGTCCGGTCTCTGGGTCAACCAGTCCAGTCATAGTGCATGGCTGATAAATACTCGCTATTTCTAGCCGTCCACCGGCAAGCGGGTCGCTGGCTAATTCCGAAGCTTTTCCCCTGATGATAGCTCCGGGTTCTAAGCTGTAGTCATTTCGTCCATAAACAGTCCAAATATTATCGCCTTCGACCTTTGATAGGGTTACACCTTCTCCCAGTATACTGAGGCGAATCGGGCAGCTACTTGCGCCATTGGTCTCAAGTAAAGATTTGCCCAGGGCCAGCGCTACCATACGGGAGCGGACTCGTTCGATATGAAATTCGTACATTCTTTTGTTGTCACGAAGCATGTCCTGGATGTGTCTGTCGTGCAGCCGCAGAGTTGCGATATCCTGCGCGATTTCATCGAGTAATGCTTCGCCTTCACCAGGCAAGACGCGAAATCGTTCGAATTTATACATACTAAAGGTATAACGCATTGATAGTTCATCCACAAGCAGTAGCATGATTGGATGGCGTCGTGTCTAGTTATGGCAACATAATCAGTAAATTAAACACCCGCACAGAGGGTTTCACTATTTGAACATAAACTGACAATTCTACAACGCAGGTTTTGACTAAGCTGTGGTTAGATAATGGTATGACAGCTGGGCCAGAAGTCGGTGCAGTAGAGGTAGGTGCTGCGTTGGTCGAAATAGATCATGAGCGACCCACTCGCGTTGCCATCATTGATGCTGGTAGCCAGTTCCTAAAGCCTATCGATCGAATGTTGCGAGAAGTAGGGGTGGATACCATTATCTATGGCACCGATGTTTCGCCTGATGATGTGGCTGCTGAGTGTGATGCAGTCGTGATGTCCGGTGGTGGTGACAGTGTGTACGACCCCGATGCCCCTCTCAGCGACCCACGTTTTTTTGCCGATGACTATCCCTTGCCGGGCTTATTTATATGCTTTGGCTTCCAGCAAATGAATCAAGCTCGCGGCGGCAGCGTGGAGCCAGGCCAAAAAGGACGCTACGGTCCTACGCAAGTGGCTATAACAGACGAAAGTACCCCGTTCTTTGCTGGCTTTGGAGACAGTGCTCAAGTGTTGATGAACGCTGGTGACTGCGTGACTGCCGAAACGTTGGCTCCCGGGTTGAAAGTCTTGGCAACCTCAACTGAAGGTGATCATGAGACGGTGGCTGCTATCAGCAACGAAGCTGGCGATAAAATCGGCGTTCAGTTCCACCCCGAAGTTGACCTAACGGTTAATGGTCAGGAGCTGTTCCGGCAGTTCCTGCGCGATGTAGCTGGTCTGGAGCTAAACTACACAGCAGAGGCTAAACGAACTACGGTACATAATCGTATTACCGGTAAGATCGGCAATCAACGAGTGGTAACGCTTGTTAGCGGTGGAGTTGATTCAACCGTCTTGGCTGCTGCCATCCACGAAGATCTCGGCTCGGCACAAGAAGTAATCCATATTAACACAGGGGCAATGCGCAAGGGTGAGAGTGCGCTCGTCTGCGCGGCTTTACAGGGGCTCGGGCTTCGCGTGCACTATGTAGATGCAACATTGGATTTTCGGTATGCCAAAACGGCATACAACGGGCGAGAAACCAAGCAGCTTATTTTTGAGACTGATCCCGAGGCCAAGCGTCATATTGTCGGTGATACCTTTGCCCGTATTGTCTCGGCAACCTTCCGCGAGCTGGGCCTTGATCCTACCGAATCATTTTTGGCTCAAGGAACATTGCGGCCTGATCTCATTGAGAGTGCGGGGATCGGAAAAAATGCCAAGAAGATAAAAACGCACCACAATGATACTCCCGAAATGCGTCAGTGGCGCGAATTAGGTATGTTGCTAGAACCGCTCAGCGACCTACACAAGGATGAAGTGCGCGAGCTAGGGCTGGAGCTGGGCTTACCTCCCGAAGTGGTATGGCGGCAACCGTTTCCTGGCCCGGGGGGTTTTATCAGAGTAATAAATGCGATTCAACCGGCGGATTTTGTTGGTCGGCATGAGGTCGAACGGGCGCTCAAAGCTTACAGTGACCGCGACCTGGGCGTGCATCTGCTGCCGATTCGATCGGTTGGGGTGCAAGGGGATGATCGTTCGTACAAACACGTTGTTGCCTTGTCAGGTGACAGTGACCCGGATTGGGAGCTGCTTGGTGAGCTTGCCTCCGAGATTCCTAAGGCGGTTAAAGAGGTCAATCGGGTCGTTTACGTTACAGGTGGACGTATAAAGCGTCGAAGATCGCTGTTTACGAGCGGTATTACGCCGACTCAAAATCAATCGACCGTCATGGAGTTGTGGCGCGAGGCCGATGATCAAGTCAACCAGACGCTGCGAACACACGGTCTATTGCAAACCATTAGCCAAGAACCGGTAATCTTGACGCCGGTAACTGTAGATGAAGGTTCCAAGGATCGGTTAGCAGTGCTCCGACCCTTTGCAACTAACGACTTTATGGTGGGGTCGGCTATTCGTCCAGGTGATGACAAGCTGCCGCTGGATGCCTTCCACGACCAAGTCGAGGCAGCTTTGTCTGTTGACGGCATTGGTCGAGTGGCGATTGACTTGACCAACAAGCCGCCAGGCACAACTGAATGGGAGTAACCTAGGTACCTAGCTGACGGCGTCTAATAATCAGCATTACTGCAAAACTGCCGTTGGCTACGACCCAGGCTGCTGGCCAGAGGGTTGATAAAAGGCTGTATTCTCTGATGGCAAAAACAGCCAGACCGAACCGTACTGTATTAGTTGCATACAGCGCCAGTGTTTCCGTGTGTGGCTTATGCCACGACTTACGTATGGTTGGCACAAAGGCCAGCAGGTCAGCGATCACGACCAAGAAGATGCTGATAATGGGCTGCCTGGCGAGTAGCCAGAAAATCATAGCTATCACTGATAATATTGCGACTACAGTGTCTGAGGCCGTGATATCACGTTTCCCGTGCTTTAATCCCAGTATAATTACGCCTATACACATGATGCTCGCACTGGCAGTAACTAATACTGCCGGACCGGCATTGCCCACCAACTGCAAGCTGACAATCAGAATACCCAGCAGTCCCCACAATAGCCAGCTGTATATATGCGGATGAGTTTTTCCCCTCATAATGTCACGGTAATACGGAACGTAGGCCAAAAAGGTGAGGATAACGGCAATGACACTGACAATTTGTTTTAGTGTGTGGATGCTCATGCCTGACATGTAGTGTAGGGTGACGGGCGTCCAAAACCAAGCTCGGCTTAGTTCAAAATAATGGGGTTGTAGGTTAAGAAGCCAGTGTCAGTATGTAGCTTTGCAAGGTTCTCTGCTGGATCAATTTGGTGAGCGGCAAAGTGTCTGTTGATCTCGTCTTTGCCAAAACTCATACAGAGCCAGTAAGGTTTTTGTTCTTTTGAAACTGGATCAATACTTACTAGCTTAGGGTAAAAAGTGGGTTGCATTGGCATAGCACTGAACTGCATCGCGGCATCGCGATCACCCAGCACATATTGCACCTCTCCTAGGTCTGCAATGACCCCCATTCTTCGTAGCTGAATTACTAGGTTGCCGCCAAGAGCAATAACATCCTTTGGATCCCTGTGTCTCAAAGGGCCGTTTTCCCACTGGTCAATAAAGTCAAAAACAGGTTCTTCCCATGAAGGACGGGCAGGGCGCGGAACGCCAGAACGTATGTCTGCCATCAGATAACTACCGCCGCTTCTGGCGTCCCAATGCCCTCAGGCCTTACAAAAAAAGTACTTCGCCTTATTTCAGCAGGAAGCCGCAGAGGCGTGTTAAATGCCGGCACGACAAGATATTCCACAGCCACAGTTTGAGTTAACGGCAGAGGCGCAACATGTCGTGCGATCATACTACGTAATTCTTGAGAAGCAGCTGGGTTATGACGGTCGTACTCAAACATCCCATCTTCAAATACAAGACGTAAAGCTTGATCGCTAGCCTCAGCGAGTGCGACAACCTGCTCCGTAGCCTCAGTTTTAAACAAACCCAGTGCTTCTACTTTGTCGTGTACTTTTAAATCCTCAATAGCCATGCCATGTGTAGCTCTGACTGCGGCGTCAAGCTCGTCAAAGCGTTCGCTGGTAATGCCTACGCCAATGCGATGAGGGCCTAAAACAGGGGCGCTATACGGGACTACTAAATGTCGTCGTTTTGTTCGAAACATACATAAAATCTTTAATTTGGTAGCGGCGACTGGATTTGAACCAGTGACCCCAGGCTTATGAGTCCTGTGCTCTAACCAACTGAGCTACGCCGCCTCGGTAAATGAGACAAACCTACGGTTTTTCTCATCGCGCCGTGCAAAAAGTGCGATTTTTGCACGGGCTGCTCTTTTCCCTTGCGAAAGTTAAGCAGGGTTGAATATACCATACTTGTATCTGTTATACCAGAGATTACGAGTACAACAGACTTACAAACGAGCAGTAAAAATTTTCATAGTTGCACGGCTAGGGTCTAAGTTACTCTTAACGTGCAAGCTTACGCTTAGCACCTTATCCGCACAAAGCCTCTGTTTGGCACTGAAGTCTGTAGAATGTTGGACTCAGTAAGTTCGCCAAAACAGAGGCTTTTCTTTTTGCATTGAAACGCTATTTAGCTTACATGGAGCGAACCGTAAAACATCACACTGCGCCTAGGTAAAAACCATTACTGAGGTTGTGGGGCCTTAGCGCTACAGTGTAAGAGCCATTAATAAACAAGGAGGAACTATGGCAGACAATGGAACCAGCAATCGCGGCTTCGCTAGCATGGACGAAGACAAGCAACGCGAAATCGCCAGCAAGGGCGGCAAAGCTAGTCCAGCCAACTTCAAGAATGACCGCGAGAAAGCTCGCCGCGCCGGACAAAAGGGCGGCAGCAAGTAGCCTCACTTAGCGACTGAGCAAACCTAGAGGAGGCCATCCCGCCTCCTCTAGGTTATTCTTTACGTAAAATGTGTGGCAGGCACACGTTCCCAGTGAGCGAGACAGACCTCTAGGGCAAACAGAAAACTTCGACGCACGTTTTCAGGAATGCCGTCTTGTGGTATGGCGCGTAACTCGGCGGCGGTGAGCAATCGAACATCGGTGGATTCACCCTCGCCTGGTTCGTGCTGGGGATCTTGATCGGTCACAAATGCAAACCCGAGATCGGTATGGTAATGATTGAGCCCGTTGCCAAACGCATGGGTGTTGACTGTTAAGGGCTGCGGGTGCAATGTAGCGTCGCCAGCGTCTTTCAGGCGTTCTTTGGGTTGTAAGACATAAAGCTGATCGAGGTTATAGCCTGCCTCCTCTCTGAGCTCATGAGCAATGGCTTGCCACGGTGTCTCGTCTAACTCTACGTGGCCACCAAATTGCAAATGCTTGTTGAGCTTCTTATGAATGTGCAATATTGCACGGGGTTCAGGGCCATCAGTACGAATAATAAACGCACTGGCTGTTTGGTCATGCTGCCCGGGTTTATTATGAATATGGCTCATCAATATCATCATACATCTCGACATCAGTAGCCACAAAGCGTATAGTCTAAGTCCCATGACCGCTTCGCCGCTCGAACTAGCCTTTCTAGAAGCTATTCATCCTCAAGAGGCGCGATATTTGGATCAGCTTGTCGACCAGCAACCTGGCAGTTTATGGCACGCTGAAGGATCGCGCATTTATGATGTAGCAACACTGACGCCAGAAGGCTACTTGCTTGGTTTGCATCACTTACAGAAAACCATGACAGTCGTCAATAATGGTATAACCAGGCCAGAGCCGGTTCATCATCTCGTGTTACTCGCGGAGTCGGCTGAGAGTTCAAGAGGTCCGAAAGTCTATGAATCGGTGGGGCAGCTGGCTGACTCTGTACCGCTCACGACCGAGTCTGACGAACTAGTCAAAGAGCTTGTGGCGGCAAACCTCAAGTTTGCGCTCGGGAGGATGGCTATGTTAGGTGAGGAAGAAATGATACGGCGGTTCGGTGGTCTAGATGCATATGTCGAGTATGTGTCGGATTTTTCAGAACAGCTCACGTTCTTCACATCGCTTATGGAGGCGCTCAGCACAGGCAAACTATTGCTGCATGACGGACGTATTGACCTGCAAATGCAAAATTGACCCAAGCGTAAGCTATATGGTTCAATGCTTGTAAATGGCCAATAATTCTCAGCTTCATAGGACCTGGCTCCGAGCGGGCGCGCTTCGTCTGGCTCGGATTCATCTGCTTTTGTTTACGGTGTATGCCGTGATGGTTGGCGTTTTTGACTCGTCACATCTCATGACACCGGATATCATTACACGCCGGGCGATATTAGTGACTTTGGCCGGGGTAGTAGCCAGTGTAACCTGGTTTGCGGCTCATAAAGAGCAGACCGAACCAATGTACTACAAACGGCTTATCTATGGGCTGATCGTTCTGGACGTGATCTTTGCTGGTCTGAGCCTGTATACCGACCGTGGCGTTGCCAGTCGCGATGTGGCATTGTTCGCTCTACCGATCTTATCTGCAGCCGCACTGGTAAACCGAAGTGCAATTTATGGCGCTGCATTGCTGAGTACGGTCAGCTACTTCATCGCCAGCATGCGCTACTACTATATGCATCCCAACGAAATGTATCACGTAGAGCTTTATGGTATGCTCGCCTTTCATAGCATAATATTCTTTGTTATTGCTGCCCTGGTCTGGGTGGTGGCCCGCGCGCGGAAGTAAGCTCATTAGGCAAATCTGTTATACTCACTGTTCATGAAGTTGTCGGACTATACCTACGAGTTGCCCGAATCGGCCATTGCCCTGCACCCGCCCACCGAACGCGGAGCAAGTCGTCTGCTCGTACTCGACAAACAAACTGGCGCAGTTCAAGCTAGCATGTATCGTAATCTGGATGAGTTTTTACGACCGGGCGATGTCATGGTTATCAATAACACTCGTGTGCTACCAGCGCGACTACTGGCTAAAACCGAAACGGGTGCTGAGCGAGAACTCCTATTACTAGAAAGGCACGGCAAAAATAGCGACCATCATTCGTCGTTGGTAATGTATCGACGCAAGATTCGTCCAGGACAAATCTTAAGAGTTGGCGATGCAGAGATGCGGGTTGAGACGGTACACGAAAACGGCACGGCTGTGATTCGTAGCAATGATGACCTGTGGGAATTGGCTGAACGGGCAGGGCAGGTACCTTTGCCGCCCTATATGCACCGCGATGAAGAACCCGGCGACCGTGAGCGCTACCAGACCGTCTTCGCTAAAGAAAAGGGTTCCGTAGCCGCGCCGACAGCCAGCCTGAATTTGACCAAAGAATTGCTACAGAAAATCCAGAGCAGGGGAGTAGAGATTGTCGAAATTACCCTTCATGTGGGAATCGGGACATTTATGCCAATACGGGTCGAAGATGTAACCAAGCACAAAATGCACGAGGAATATTTCGAGATCCCCGCATCAGCCGCATCGACAATTGTTCAAGCCAAAGAGCGGGGTGGGCGAGTGGTGGCCGTAGGGACAACGGTGACGCGCACCTTGGAGTATGCAGCGCAACAGATTAGGGAAGGTAAGCGGGAGATTTCGGGTGAGGCGGACATTTTCATTTATCCGGGTTACCGATTTGAAATGGTAGATGCTATGGTGACCAACTTTCATGCGCCCCATTCGACGGTGCTAATGATGGCCGCGGCTTTTGCTGGCTGGGAGCATCTCAAGGCAGCCTACGAGCACGCTTTGCGGGAAAACTACGCGTTCCTAAGCTACGGTGATAGTATGCTGATCCAATAAAAATAGCCCACGGCACCCGGGGCTACTTTTATGATATACGGCTGTCTACTGTGGCAAGACGACCATATCGATGACGTGGATCACGCCGTTTTTAGCTTCGATATCTGCCTTGGTTACTTTACTCATGTTGCCTTTAGCATCGGTCAGCATGACTTCCCCGTTAGCGATACTCACTTTGAGCTTAGCTCCTTGTACGGTAGTGATCTCTTGTCCGTCCTTCAGGTCTCCGCTCATGGCTTTGGCGGGAATTACGTGGTAGGTCAAGATGCTCTTGAGCTGCTCGACATTCTCGGGCTTCAGTAACGAGTCAAGTGTGCCAGCGGGCAGTTTGTTAAAAGCGTCGTTTGTCGGTGCGAATACGGTGAACGGACCATCGCCACTCAGCGTGTCAACTAAACCGGCTGCTTTAACAGCAGCTACAAGGGTAGAGAACTGAGTGTCGCTGCTTGCGATCTCGACAATGTTCTTGGCCTCTTCTTTTTGTTGTGGTGTGCTTGTACTGGACTGGGAACTAGTTGTTGACTGCTTGTTATCGTCTTTGTTGCTGTCGCGAGTAGCGAGTACAATACCGCCACCCAGGAGGGCGAGCACTAGCACGCTCACTATTGCGATTTTTGATTTATCCATCTCTTCCTTTCTTGGGCAGAGCCCGTGATTAGTTGGTAAACACAGTGTAGATAACTGGCCGTTTACATATTGTTAATCGTTCGTAAACAAAGTGTATTTACAAGTTTACGGTTTCTTTACGACTCCTTGGTACAATCAGCACATGAGTGCGCGAGTGTTAGTGATCGAAGATAATAGCGGCATGCGTGAAGCATTGACGCGTTTTTTGGCAGGCAATGGCTTTATCGTCGCCGCTTACGACTCCACAGAAGATGGTATCGACGCCGTTGACGAGCAGCGATTTGATATTGGGTTAATCGATATCAATTTGCCCGGAAAAAGCGGTTTTTTGATGATTGAGTATATTCGGGACAGCGGAGAGACGATGCCCCTGATAGCTATGACGGCTCGAGACGGTCTGCAGGATAAGCTAAATGGCTTTGAGCTGGGTCTAACCGACTATATTGTGAAACCCTTCGAGCTCAAAGAGCTGCTTGCACGCATGCAAGCACACCTTCGTAGCCGGCAGAAGGGGGCAGGGAAGTCTGAAGTTGTAACACCAAACTTTCGTCTTGATCCGGCGGCGTGGGAGTTTTACTCCCAAAACAAGCTAGTTGAACTCACCAACACCGAATTCCGGATGATGCAGGTCTTGATGATGCATAACAAAACCGTGGTGCGTGTTAATGATTTGATCGAGTTTGTCTGGGGTGACGATCCTGATATCATTAACCCTCCAGTACGTATTCACATTGCTAATTTACGCAAGAAAATTGGCGACAAGAAGTTGGCTATCATCAAAACTATCCCAGGTATTGGTTACCGATTTAACGACCCACCGAGCGAATGACATGAACCTTAAACTTAAGTCCATACAAACCACCTTCATTATCTCCATTGTGGCCCTCACGACCCTATCAGTTGTGGGGTTGGGTGCGATACTGTACGCCACCAATGCTATCGAGCTAAGACAAAATGTTTCGACAACTAAAATTCACGAGCTAACCCGTAATTATCCAGCTGTCGAGGAGTATATTAACAGTCAGAAGCACGCCGAGCCTCACTTTATTAAACTTGCCAGCTTGGTAAAGTCCGACCAAAGCAACCTACTCGCTCGTGCGTTGATTTTCACTGGTGTCCCCACGCTTTTGATTAGTGGATTGTTAGCCTATGCACTAGCTCGCAAACTAGTGCGCCCGGTTGAAGAAACCTTCGCCGCACAAGAGCGGTTTTTGCAGGATGCTTCGCACGAGATGCGCAACCCATTAGCTGCGCTATATGCCGTTATTCAACAAGCGCAAACGTCTGAAAAACCAGCGGATGTTAAACGGTCGTTAACAACACTGGAGCGCCAGGCGCGTCAGTTGGTTCGTTTGAACGAGGATCTGTTAATGCTGGAGCGCACCAAAACCAATGCCCGGAAGGCTATCAAGCATAACATTTCTGAACTGACACTTGATGTTATTGATAGCGAGTACGCTCAGGCGGCCAGTAAAGGTCTGGAAATTCGAAGCAAAATCGAAACTGATGTGATGCTAACTATCGCCGATGCTGACTGGATATGTCTAGTGCGAAACTTAGTAGAAAACGCCATTAAGTACGCTGGTAAATCTAAGAAGATTGAGGTGCAGTTACGCACTGATCGCCAGCGAGTCCATCTGTCGGTGAAAGATTCGGGCATTGGGATCCCTGCGGAAGCGTTAGCACAAATAGGTGAGCGATTTTACCGTGCACCGAATGTTGGCCGCATTGAGGGCACCGGCATTGGAATGGCGATTGTGCGTCAGGTAGTGACAACCTATAACGGCTTTCTGCATATCGATAGCAAGCCTAATCGTGGTACTAAGGTGACTATCAGCTTTGCTGCTCGCTAATCTTCCCTTGACTCCTTGCAGATTCTGACAATAATGGAGGCAATGACGAAAAAGAACGATTTTGGATTTCGCATTACGCACACATTGCCAGGTACTATGGCTCGTGCTGGAGTTATCCATACACCTCACGGCGATATCCAGACACCCGCGTTCATTGTTGGCGGTACACAAGCGACAGTTAAGGCACTAACACCAGAACAGGTTAAGGACCTTGGTGGGCAGGCGGTTCTAGCCAATACCTATCACCTGATGCTGCGGCCTGGGGCAGAGTTGGTGAAACGAGCAGGCGGACTAGGTCAGTTTATGCATTGGGATGGTCCAACCTACACTGACAGCGGCGGCTTCCAAGTATTTAGTTTGGGTATGGCCTATAAAAAAGGGATTGATGCCACGTCGCACAGTACGAAAGGTGATGCCGAGCAGGCTATTCACACCAGCACGCAGTTGGCCAAAGTTGATGACGACGGTGTCAGCTTTCGTTCACATTTAGACGGTACAAAACTGCGTATGACCCCAGAACTCAGCATGCAATTGCAGTGGCAAATTGGTGCTGATATTCACATGGCTTTTGATGAACTTACGTCGCCTTTGGCCGATAAGCAGTATGTCCGTCGAGCCATGGAGCGGACTCACGCATGGGCCGAACGCTGCGTTATCGAGCACAACAAAAAGTGGGCCGAACATGAAAAGGTGGGCAGGCCATATCAGTCATTGTGGGCTGTAGTGCAAGGTGCGCGTGATGAAGAACTGCGACGTGAGTCGGCGCGCTTTCTAAGCTCCTTGGATGTTGATGGATTTGGGATTGGTGGGGTATTTGAGCCAGGCGAAATCCCTGATGTAGTGCGCTGGGTTAATGAAGAATTGCCCGAAGATAAACCCCGACATTTGCTGGGCATTGGTAGCGCGATCAGTGATTTATTCCTCGGGATCGAATATGGTATTGATACCTTTGATTGCGTGGCGTTTACCCGCCAAGCCCGTAACGGTAGCATGTATACGCTCGAAGGGCGAATCAATATCAAAAATCAACAATTTAAGAACGACTTCACCCCACTGGATCAGAACTGCAAGTGCTATACCTGCAGTAATTACACTCGCGCGTATCTTAACCACTTGTTCAAGGCCGGAGAAATGTTGGCTGCTACGCTGGCATCGATTCATAATGAATATTTTGCCGTTCAGACCGTGGAAACGATACGCCTGTCAATCATCGATGGTTCATATGAGCAACTCAAGTCTCGCTACGTGCGATATTTCTAACCCACTTACTGGGAGGAGGGACTTTAGGTGGCAGTGTCTCTAAGTACTGCAGGCCCAATCGTTCTAGCGCACGCATAACACGTTCGGTTGAACTAGCAATATCGTCACTGATATCGACGGTCTCATCGGCAAGAAGCTTGGTAGAGTTAATATCCGAAGCATACGCTGAGTTATTTTCTGGATCTAACTCTGTTTTGGCGTGCTCAAGTGCAGCTCGACGACTCGCGCTAAAAGGAGCATTGGTGTGCTTAGCGTCGGTTGCATCTGCCAGATAACGCTC
The DNA here is from genome assembly GCA_964530555.1 of uncultured Candidatus Saccharibacteria bacterium. Lineage (GTDB taxonomy): Bacteria > Patescibacteriota > Saccharimonadia > Saccharimonadales > AWTP1-31 > CAZHBD01. The sequence continues at coordinate 20,901 of CAZHBD010000006.1, forward strand.
GTCGCTAATAGCGGGGTCGTCCACAACCAGCGCTATTATGAAGCCACCGCGGCTTTTGATCTCGCCTGCATCACTTGGATGACGAATTTTTTCAACGATATGGACGCCGGTGGTGAAGGGTACTAAACGCTCAAAAATAGTTGCTCCTTCTCCCCGTGCACGCAACTCTTCATGAAATGCTCGCATGTCACCTGGATCGGTTGTGTCTTTATCTGGGGGTCGATAGCCTTGTTCGCGCAGTAACCAACTAACCGGGTGTGACTGTATATGCCCGAGCTCTTGCAAAACTGTCTTCTCAACTTGGGTGAGCTCAGGACTTTGACCCAAAAACTCAGCATCAAACAGACGCCGACAGATACTCGTGCTGCCAACACCTGGATCGCCGACGAAGCCCACCACAAATGATTCAAATCGACGGGGCTGATAGTGGTCGTCGTACACCTCAACAGTCATCTACAGGGATAGTAGCACACGATTGCTTATTCGACTGTACAAAAACTTCCATTGTAACCATTGTAATGCTTGTGGTATACTAAAGTCCTAGTATGGAAATACCTTTGCATGCTAGCGAGAAGCCAGAAGATGACCGCCCAGTTGGCGGTCTTTTTTTATTGCTACAGCTTGACCCGTTGGTGCGCCAACAGATTAAAAACTTTGGGGCCATCAAAGAACAACATCCAGTAGCTCGCGCCAAATTAAAACGGTTTGAAGCGATTTGGGCCCAGCTGCAAAGACAGGACAGAGTGCTGGGCTATGGTTCACAGGTTGAACAGATTATTCTGAATCGACAAAGTGTTGCCGAGTGGATTATTGGCTATGTTCGCTATGGCGAGCGGCTCTACCAAGAGGCCGGGCAGTATGATGATACGGCCACGTCAATTATTCGATCGGGTAAGTTAGTTACCAGATTGGTGGTGGCGAATGTCGCACCAAACCAGCGTACAGAGATAGGCGATAATGTATATACTGTTACGGAGTTTCCGTTTGGCGGGTTTGGGTTATTGCGATTGGATGAAGTTGAAAAATCGATCGTACTTTTTGACTACGATGCCGAGATCAGCCCCGAAGGCCAGCGTCATGCGCGGGTTGATGACTATATTGCGCTTGTTCAAGATTTGCAGCAAGGTGGTTTAATCCACTAGATCCAGCGAACGAGTTCGGCGTTGGGTATGCCGGCATGTATATCCGCGGAGGGCTCAACTATCGAACGTATCGCTCGACCGATACTACCATGACCAACCAGCAGCACGTTATCAACGGGTAGATCACTGACGAAGTCAATCAGCTCTTGCCCGCGTTTTACCATGTGATCCCACGGCTCAACGCCTTCGGGCAGGTCATCGTTGACAAGCGTATGGCTTCTTCCAGCCGTCCATTTGGTTTTTTCGAGTGAGCCAAAATCGCGTTCAACAAGTAGTGCGTTGGTTTTAATGAGCGACGGGTTGAGCCCGGCGCCCTCGGCAAATAATCGGGCTGTTTCCTTGGTTCTTAGGAGCGGTGAGCAGATGATTATATCAATTGATATACCCTTGGCTTTTTGGCCAGCGGTTTTGGCCTGCTCTTCACCAACTTTAGTGAGACGAGTATTGGTCAGGCCGGCAAATCGCGCTTTGGTATTGAGCACACTTTGACCATGGCGGAGGTAATAGAGACGCTTCATAGGTGATATTATATAGAAATGAAGGTGGATTTGCAGCCAGGCAACTATGTCATTGCTGTTTCGGGTGGTGTAGACTCGGTCGCATTGCTGCATGCCTTAGCGCAAATTCCTAAGGTCAAGCTGACTGTGGCGCACTTCGATCATGGGATTCGCGACGATTCGCATCTCGATCGACTGTTAGTAGGAGAGTTGGCAAAAAAGCTTGGCTTGCCCTTTGTCTATGACCGGATGGAGCTGGGGCCAGGTGCTAGCGAAGCGGAAGCTCGCAAATATCGGTACGACTTTCTGCGTCGTGTCCAGCAGGCTTCACAAGCCCAAGCGCTGATCACGGCACATCATCAAGATGATTTGCTAGAGACCGTTATCATAAATATCTTAAGAGGAACTGGGCGAAAAGGCTTGAGTTCGCTTGACGACCGTCCAGAATTACGCAGGCCATTACTACAAGTACGCAAGCAAGATATTCGCCAGTATGCTGCTGAGCAGGGTTTAGTGTGGCGAGAGGATGCTACTAATCAGGACACGCGGTTGCTACGTAATTACATTCGTCATGTGGTGATTCCTCGCATGGGTGAAGCAAGTCGCCAGCAACTACTTAGTTACGCTCAACATGTACGTGCTGTAAACCGTTCTATAGATAACTCCTTGCTGTTACTGTTACACACCCAGCCCTCTCGCCAAACATTGGACCGGGTGCGTTTTAGCATGTTGCCACATGCTGTTGCAAAGGAACTGATGGCTGAATGGTTGCGCAGTCACGACATTCGCAGTTTTGATGCCAAAACACTGGAGCGTTTGGTAACAGCGGCCAAAACATTGCCCGCTGGCAAGCAGGTTGATATCGATGCTTCACACCGCCTCTTGGCTGGAACTGATGTTCTGGCACTCGTCTTCCGAGATCGCTAGTATTCACCCATAGAACAGGTTATAATATTTGGACACATGGATAAAAAACCGTTTCGCACAAGTCAGACTCCGGGAGGAAGTGGACGACGAGGTTTTAAAAACGCCGGCTTCATTGCTCTGGTCATTTTGATCGGACTAGTAGTGTTTGCAGCAATGGGTCAGCCAAGCAACCTCAAAGAAGTTTCGTTTTCGGACGTCATCAACCGCGCCAATAGCGGCAAAATTAAGCAGATAACCGTCAAGGGCAACACGCTGGAAATCACCAAACAAGGTGATGACAAAGCCAGCGAAGTGTCTCACAAAGAGTCCGGTTCGAGTATTTACGAGCAAGGGCTGACTAATCGTAATGTCGACGTTAATGTCAAAGACGACAGCAGCGGTAACAGCTTCTGGCTCAGTCTGGCCAGCGGTGTTATCCCAGTAGTACTTATCAGTGTTGTGCTGTTCTTTATGTTGCGTAGTGCTCAAGGGCAGGGCAACCAGGCTATGAGTTTTGGTAAAAGTCGCGCACGTTTGTATGGCAACGAGAAAGACAAGGTTACCTTCAAGAACATTGCTGGTAGCGATGAGGCCAAGCAAGATCTCCAAGAAGTCGTCGAGTTCTTAAAATACCCGAAGAAGTTTGAGTCCGTTGGTGCCAAAATTCCTAAAGGGGTTTTGCTAGTTGGCCCTCCGGGAACAGGTAAGACCATGTTGGCCCGCGCCGTTGCTGGCGAAGCCAACGCACCATTCTTTAGTATTTCAGGTTCTGAGTTTGTCGAAATGTTTGTCGGCGTGGGTGCTTCACGAGTTCGTGATCTGTTTGCTAAAGCCAAAAAGAACAGCCCATGTATTATTTTTATCGATGAGATTGATGCTGTCGGTCGACGCCGCGGCAGTGGTATGGGCGGTGGTCATGACGAACGCGAGCAGACACTCAACCAGATTTTGGTTGAAATGGATGGTTTCGAGCAAGGTACTAACGTCATTGTTTTGGCGGCTACCAACCGCGCTGATGTCCTCGATCCAGCGTTACTGCGTCCAGGTCGCTTTGATCGCCGTGTAAATATCGGTTTGCCAGACCGCAAAGACCGCGAAGCAATTCTTAAAATTCACTTTGAGAAAAAACCTTTGGCCAAGAATGTTGATCTCGATGCCTTGGCTGCCAAGAGTGCCGGTTCATCGGGGGCCGATCTGTCAAACATTGCGAACGAAGCTGCTATTATTGCTGCTCGCCATAACCGCAAAGAAATCAGTCAAGACGACGTCACGTCCGCATTTGAAAAAGTTGCCATTGGCCCTGAGCGCAAGAGCAAGGTGATGAGCGAAAAAGAGAAAGAAATAACGGCCTATCACGAAGCGGGGCATGCCATTGTCGGGCATGTTTTGCCAGATAGCGATATGGTGCATAAGGTCACGATTATCCCACGTGGCGGCACTGGCGGTGTTACATGGTTCATCCCGCCAGAAGATAAGAGTTACCATTCAGTCGTTGAGTACAAAGATATCCTGGCACGTATGCTTGGAGGCCGAATTGCCGAAGAAGTCATGTATGGCCATGATCGTGTCACCACTGGTGCGGGCAACGATCTGCAAAAAGCTGCCGAGCTGGCTCGGGACATGGTGATCAACCAGGGAATGGGCAAGAAGTTGCGCGACCAAGTGTTCCACGTTGAGGAAGGGGTCATGCTTGACCGGCTGGTACAGGAACGACAATACTCTGATGAAACCGCTAAAGTTATTGATGACGAAGTTGAGAGCTTGATTACCGAAGCTGGCCGTCGTGCACGCTTGGTAATTCAGCATAACAAGAAGAAGTTGGAAGAACTTAAAGTGCGTCTACTCGAGAAGGAAACGGTCGAGGCTGAAGAAGTGCTCGCTATTCTCAAAGACGCCGTCATGCCCAAAGAGGCAGCTCTCTACTAAGTTATGGCACGCTCTCTTGAGCGCCAAGGGCGGGCTGGCGATACGATTGCATTAGTAGATTCGGTTGTTGCGCAACATGCCGACAATCTACAAATTGCACTCGGTGAGCTCTGTGCTAATGGCTATGCTCGTCTAGAATGGCTACCCCAATTGCTGCAGCGTCTTTTGATGCGCGAAGCTCGTTACGCAGCGGCGGTTCCTGGTTTTCGTCGGATAGTGGAAGCCGAGGGCTGGAGAAATGTTAGCAGGGTTACCTTATTGCCTCGCCCAAGAGGTGTGGTAGAGCAAGTCGCTAGTAGTAAACGTTTAGCGCCGCTAGGTACACGGCTGGGTGAGGCCCTGGCCGAACAAGTCACGACCTTTGGCGAAAGAGAAAAAGTCACTGTCCTTAAGTATTGGCAGCCGACCCGAATCGTCTATAACTTGCTTGGTCAAGGGAGCATGATACCAGAACATACTGACCCTGAGAGTTTGAGTGGACTGGTGGCGGTTAATTCGTTGCACGCTTGTCGCCAGCGACTGGCCGGCAATAAGGCCGAAATGATTGCACCGGGCACAACGACACTGCTGGCAGGGGCTGATCTAGCGGCGGAGCTTGGTATTGAGCAGGTTCCCCATAGAGTTACCACCTCTGCCACATATACCTCGGTCAATTACACCAACAATCGTTTGCCTCCCTCGTTTTAGCCTCCATGCTAGCGTGCGCAGCTTATTCGGGAGGTGCGTTATTTATTGACAGTATGGTCCTTTGGTAATATGCTCATGCTTAAGATTAACTAAAAGGATGCATGTTCCATGCCGTCAAATAAAACAAAACGCCCTGTAACCCGTAAGCTAAAAACCAAAAACACTAGATTCTGGACCCGCAAAAGCACCGGAATTATCATCCTCGCTACCATTGCTGTTGGTGTGGGCATCCTGATCCGTAGTTTTGCTGCCACCAATGCACCAACAGGAGTGGTGGATATCGATTCAACAGATGATGGTAACACAACAT
>CAZHBD010000007.1:0-25838 GCA_964530555.1 uncultured Candidatus Saccharibacteria bacterium
TCTCTGCCAAGGCCCCGTCGTCTAGTGGTCCAGGATATTTGGTTCTCATCCAAAAGATCGCGGGTTCGAATCCCGCCGGGGTCACCAGTTCAAGCCATCGGGGATTAACAGATCCCAAAAAGCTCCCAAAATATCCAAATTTTGAGAGCTTTTTAGTTTTATAATGACTTACATCTGTTAATCTGTGTTCGACTCCCTGAAGGCGTAAATAATAGACAAAGACGTACAAATATTGTAGAATAAGTTTAATGGCAACATCCGTTATTATTCCTGCACACAATGAAGCTTCAAGAATAGCCGAAGTTATTACGGCCGCCCAAGCTGCAGATCTTGCACGCGAAGTTATCGTAGTAGACGATGGTTCATTTGATGATACTTTTGACATTGCAGAATCTATGGGAGCAATTGCATTAAGGCATGATAAAAATAGCGGTAAAGCTGAAGCTATGCAATCAGGGTACTTAATCGCAAAAGAACTGGGCTCAACATCAATGTGTTTTCTAGATGCTGACTTGCGAGGGTTAAAATCTACACACGTTGATTTGCTTATTGAGCCAATAGAGGAATCAAACGCATCAATGACTATTGGAACTCTGGATAGAACATTCTTACAAAAAGTAGTATTGAAACGTTGGGGAGCGTTAAGTGGACAAAGGGCATTGCCTATGGGACTTTGGGAACAGCTGCCCGATGATTTAAGAACTGGATTTAGAGTTGAGGCGGAACTTAACATACTAACTCGCAAACTTGGAATTCATCATGATATTCAGCGTATAACCCTTGATGGTGTAACCCATGTAGGTAAACGTGAGAAAGAGCCCACCTTAGTACGCGCAGCTGCTGAATACATGAGGACTTATGGCTCGGCTGTGCGGGCATATGGCGGTTCCTTGACCCGAAGTGCATAAACAAAACAGGAATATGACTAATGTTCATTCATAATCTCATCTATTTTTAGTTCAACTAGTTTTTTATCTAAGGTTTCTAATTTACAGATCAAAGTGTTCCTTCTAAATCCTCTAGGGCTCACCACATTAAGATGCCATCCAACGGATGGCTTTTTTAATTTTGGTTGCGCCTACAGAGAGTTGAACGCGCAGGATTCGGTTGTTGGCCTGTTGCCCAAGCAAAGCACGGCGCACAGATTAACGTGCGCCCACCCCGCCGAAAAAAGTAGATTACGTTAGAGACGGACTCTCCCGAGCTAAAGGATCTTTCGAAGACTTCTACCTGATGCATGATAAAGCGCGACAGCAATGTTCGTTCGTAAGAGCCGGCCTCTTTCGTTATAAACAAGCACGGTTTGATCCACTGGCCGATAGTCATATTTGTCTTCTCTTCTTGACCAAACGCTTTCATCGGCATCATGGAGTCCGGTGGCTAAGTCGAATGCCATTGTTTGGGGGATATCAAAACTGCTAGTTAAATGGTCTGGCTCAATATCTGGCACCCATCCGGTGTCTTCGAACGTAAGCGATGTGGTTGATAGCAGTCTGGTTGTGCCCAACAGGCTAACGCGCCCCGAAAAGAATTTAAGCCGGCGGTGTCGTGCCAATTGGTTAATATCAACGTCCACCATGCGCTCGGCAAACGTAATGAGATTTGTCGGAGAGGTGAGGGCGCTATCTACTTCCGCGACGAAGTCCCTTATTGTTGGCCCATTTATTGCATACGCTGCTTGTGTGTGAAGCTGGGGATTCTGACCTGCTAGCCAGAGCTTAAAATCGGGATTAGCCATTTGTTCAGGTGTTGGAGCGTACTCTAACTCAGACATAGTCTTTGTTTTAACAGTTACTCATGAACATTGCAAACGTAAATTTATAAACAGGTAGCTGCCATAGGTGGGCTTTTTTGTTCTCACAAATACGCTTCATCGGGTGTATACTGCTGCTATCTTTAGGAGTCGTCATGCGCTTACCTTCAGACATCCCAATGGATTCGTCGTATCACCAGTATTGTTTGAACTGCTGGCATGAAGCGGTAGAACGTGTGCAAAAAGACGGTAAGACGTATTACTCCTGCAAGGAATGTCACAAAACTCAAGATCGCTCGTTGGTGGTTGATCCCGCAATTACCGCTTGGCTGGATGACTCACGGGTCTATTGGCACGAAAGTGCTGGAGTTTTTGTGTGTAATACTGAGGGTCAAGTATTGCTGTTTAAGCGCACGATCTTCCCCTTTAGCATGACAGTGCCGTCCGGACATGTCGACAGTGGCGAAGACCCACTAACGGCCGCTCGTCGGGAGCTGGCTGAAGAAACAAATATCAATGTCGATAACATCGAGTTGCGGGAGCTGGCAACTGAGGCCATCCATGGAGACTCATGTCGGCGTGGTTCAGACGATCATGTGTGGCATGCCTTTGTAGCCACTGTGCCAACGCAGAACGTGCAAATAAAAGAAGAGGGTATTGATCCGGTATGGCTTACTGTTAGCGATGCGCTACAACAAGAGCTAACTGTACCTGTGCGCTTCATGCTAGAAAGGTTTGGGCATGAGCTTAGCCGGTGATGCGTTTCGTGCTGACTGTCAAAACTGGGAAGGTTACAAGCCGTGCCCCATTCAGAAAGCCCAAGGATTGCCCGACTGCTCTGCATGTACGGCATTTAGTCCTATAGAAGAGGTTCGACAAACGCAGACTGTCTATATTGCAACCAGTGGGCTCGATTCAGCCAAGAATATTGGTCTGGTGGAGGCTGGTGGTCTCGGGAGCGTTTTGCGTACTACGGCAGTTTCGCGCGCGATTCGTGAGCGGAACCCGGAGGCAAGCATCTATTGGTTTACTCATCGTAAAGGCCGGGATTTGCTACGGTATGTGCCCGGAGTCCAAGCGGTACCTCTAACCCATGACAGGAGTGCTGAACTTGCAGCTCGCTTGGATGTGGTGGTCAATTTTGAGTCCACTACTCCGGCAGTACCTGTAGTTCGGGCTGCCAAGCATGTGATCGGCTTTGCTCTCAATGAAGCGGGCAAATTTTACGGAACGCTACCATCGGCCGGCTATATGCAGCGTCTTCAGATAGACGATAGGTTCCGGCGCGATACTAACCGCTTGACCATGCAACAAGTATTGTTACGCACGGCAGGACTGGATGAAGCTAAGCCCCGTTATGATACGCAGCTCACAGATGAGAATGCCCGGGCTGCCCAGGAGACGCTCCAAACACTGTTTCCGGCTGGAGTACCTGAAAGAATCGTGAATCTGGTGATCGGTAGTAGCGAAAAAGGCCGTGTCAAGCGTTGGCCTGTACAGTCTTTTGCCAAATTGGCCGAATGCCTAGCCGTCCAACATCAGAGCGTTGGTGTTGTTATAAATCAAGGGCCCGATGATTCGCGAGTAGTTCAGGCAATGCGACCACTACTTCCGAATCTTCCCAACGTGGCAGTTATGAGTGAACCGGCGGAGGTTGGCGATTATTTGGCTTTAATCAAATCGAGTGGTCTGGTTATATCAGGCGATACGTTTGGTATGCATGCTGGTTTCTCTCAAAGTACCCCAACCATTGCTCTGGCGGGACCGTATCCGGCACGCGAAATAGAGGCCGGCCCAGAGAGCTTAGTGCTCCATGCTGATTTACCATGCGAGCCTTGTTACGGACGTTGCAACCAAGCTATTGCGAGTCTCTGTATGCGTTCTATTGATGTGGATACGGTGCTTGACTATGCCAATCTGAGTCTCGCTTCGTCCAACTCCCTTGCAGCCTAGTTAGACATCGCTACTGTTGCTCAGGAGCGTACAGCCAGCGATCGGTACTAGTGGGTGTACCGAGAGTGTACGGCGGATTGGCAATTATATATGCTGCATCATAGGACCCAGGTTCAGTAGTAGTTTGGTTGCTAAGAGTTCGCTGAAAGCGAGCTTCAAACTGTCGATACACGTATCGGGCAAGCATCATATCGGTTGTTGCCAGTATCGTCCCAAGAGCGATGAGCGGTAGTTCATTCGGACCGAGATTGCCGTAGGTACTGATGCTGTCTGCTGCGGCTGCAACCTCTGCTAAATGAAGCATCCCCAACCCGCCTGCTAACAAAACGCCTCCAACAATACGTGCTGCACGGTCAAGTTGGAGAAACTCCGCCGCCAACTCTGAAGAGGGGGTGGCTTCAGCTTCTAGCGGTGCCGGGTGTGAGGGCTCGATGTCAGACATAGAGCGGCATTATAGAGTGCCAACACCAAGTCATCAAGGGGCTCTCAGGGTATACTAAGGCTATGCTCGACCATCACTTACAGCGCAGCATTGTGTATCGCTTGGCGTTTTCGCCCGAGCTTCGGTTTAGTGAGCTGAAGCCGGATACGGTGGAGAACAAACTGTTTACCTATCATCTCAAGAAGGTTGTGGCGGCCAAGCTGGTAGAAAAGCGACCAGATGGTAGCTACGCACTGACTATTGAAGGGCGACGCCTCGGTACTCGCGTACTCGATAAGCAACGAGCCTTGGTAGATCGGCCCGAATCGGTCCTCTTTTTGGCAATTCGGCGTCCAAGCGACAACGCCTGGTTGCTGTATCGACGCAAGACACATCCACTGATTGATAAGGTTGGTTTTATGCACTGCACGCCCCGTGCGGACGAACCGACAGAAATAACTGCTAGTACAGAGTGCTTGGCAAAGACCGGCGTCAAGGCGACCTTCCGGGCGCTCGGTGGGGGCTACTTTCGGGTTTTTAACGGGGCTGAGCTCGAGAGCTTTACCCACTTTACCTTGCTCGTAAGCGATGATGCTACTGGCGACCTGCAGCAAGCTGACAAATTTGCCGAATATTTTTGGGCTGCTACGCCAGACTTTACAGCTAGCGAGATGCTCCCGAATATGCTGGTGCTGGGTGAGGCGGTGGCTGCTAATGTGCCCATCTTTATTGAACGGACGTTCGCCCTTTAGCTAGGCATAGCGAGATGCTCAGTGGCGTTGTGAGCTTGCACCACGCCACGAATGCCGCTCAGCTGATCATAGACAGCCATTGGTGCCAAGCGATGAGCATACTGACGAATTGAGGGCACGATTTCTAAATCGGCAGCGAGGGCTGAGGTTTGAGAAATCTGATCTAGGACCCGCTCACGCACTTCGTGTTGTACTGCCGTGTTGCTCAGATTGCTACCGTTATAGGAAATGTCGTCGGCAATATCAACACAGGCTAGCCGGTAGCCGATGGCACCGAGTATACGACCATGCTGGATGGTCTCGTTACGCGCTAGTTCGGGGTTGGTCTTGCGAAGTTTGGGCAGCCCTTTAGCCATAATTGCCGCATGCCTCATCAGGTCCAGGGCGTCATCCAGTAGCTGAATGGCTGTAGGTCGCTGCTCGGGGTCTTCGGTGTCAAAGCGTGGCAGCCGGACTGGCTTTCGGGTTCTGGCCTTTGCAGGTTCAGGCTGCTCACCGGCTGTTTCTTCTGGGAAGAGGTCATAGTGCGCTGATCCAATAAAGGCGCACGCTAAATTTCCCGTTAAAAAGTGGAGTGTTTTGAGATCGGTCGCCGGGACTAGTTCCAGCATTTTGGTGGCTCGCACAATGCCTAAGTGCTGTGAGCGCATACCTGGCATGCCCGCCCCTTCGCGGTGACGACGCTTTACTTCTTTTTCGGAGGTGGCTTTTGGAGTAACAAAGTCTGGGAAGACTTCGAACTCGCTACGCTTGATATCGACTACTCTGTGTGGGTTACTCATAACCCTAGTCTGCTCCGTCAACTGGCAAACGTCAGTGAAAACATTTTCACCTTGCTCTTGTCTTTGGAGCAGGAGTGTACTATAAAGAATCAATCATGTCTGACAAGAAGCGGGTGTCGCGAGCATATCGATCGATTATTGACTCTGAGCTTAATGAAGCGCTTGCGACTTGGGCTCATGAGCTCTATAATCCCGCCGCAGCCCAGCGCGTAGAAGCCTCCCCTGAACCACGAGCACCAATGTTCTTATCCGCAACTCGCCAGGAGGCACCGGTAGCATCTGCGGTGGCTGTGCCTGAGAAGAAGCGCTGGCGTGATCACCGTGGCATAAGAATGGCTACTGCTATAGGTATCGTTGCAGGAGCGGCCATTGGTATGATGCTGGCGCATGGGGATGGTGCGCCTGTTGAGACAAAGCACTTAACAGTACCTACTACTCCAACACGGCGTTCTGACCCAACCCAAGATTTGCAAATTGATGCTGGCATTAACCCCTCTCCCATTCATAAATACGAGCGCACTTTTGTGAATCACAGAAATCTGCCGGCTGCTCCCTATCGTTACAACTGTTTAGCGGGTCGAGCGTACGATACCACCGAAGGCGCCAATATAGGTTATGACGTGCAGTTCCCTGATCGGCTCGAAATCTACCCACGTGCAGGTGGCCAGGTGCTACGCTTTAGCGGTGTAACGAATGACGGAGCGTACCTGCAACCAGCCGACCAAGCAACTGCCAATACGCTGTGGGCATGGGGCTGCTACCTATATAGTCCGGCTCCGCCCCACGTTTCATCTGGCAAATAGCTGCTAAAATTACACCAAAATTTTTATTGACCACAAGCGGCATATGGGCGCACAATAGTACGGCTACGTAGGTATGAGTTCGGCTCTGGCAGTTCCATCACCTTCGAGCTTTATAATCACATTCGGACGGTATGCCCACTCTACGTATGGCCCCTACCCTCCTCATTTCAAACTCAGTTTCCCGTTTACGAGACTCACGAACGGTTGGTGTCTCTACCGGGCAGCTCTCCTTCTAACAAACCCGTTCACCGAAAGAAATCACTCAATCGGTCCTCTTTTTATCACCCTAAAAATCTCCAGGAGTTTGAAATGAACCACACAACTGTTAATCAAGAAGTTAACGTAACTGGCTACTACTTCCGTGGCCAAAACTTCCAAACTGTACCCCGTAGTATCGAGTATGCTGGCAACCAAGTTACCTTCCTGAACCAAGGCATGCAGTACTTGGTGAAAAAAGGTCAGCAATTTGTAAAACTGTTTGACTTGACCGACGGCGACACTACGTATCGTCTAAAGTACGATCCAGAGCAAGTGCTTTGGACACTCGTCTACACCTCAAGCAGTCAACGGGCCTTTTAGCCATGAACGACGATGAACTAGCTGAGCGCTTGGGTGTTTCAACACACTACGGCTTCCCAAATGCGGCAACTGACAAATCCTTGAGCAGCCTCGACCTTGGAAAGCTGCTGGTACGGAGCCCCATTAGTACCTTTTTTATGCGAGTTCGTGGCCATACTGGGGAAGCGTACGGTGTGTTTGACGGCGACATTGTGGTGGTTGACCGATCGTTGCAGCCGCGTAACATTGACCGAATTATCTGGTGGCATGAAGAATCCTTTGGCATTGGTATGAGTAGCCAAGTGCCGAGTAACGTTGCTCCGTGGGGGGTGGTCACCTATGTTATTCATGAACTGAGACACGTTGCATGAATCAGCCAGTGTTTGCCCTGATTGATTGTAATAACTTCTTTGTAAGCTGCGAACGAGTCTTTCGGCCTGATCTCGAGGGTAAACCGGTAGTGGTGCTCAGTAGCAATGACGGCTGCGCCATAGCCCGCAGCAATGAGGCCAAAGCGTTGGGTATCCCTATGGGGGCGCCGGCCTTCAAGTACCGGGAGTTTTTTCAACGCCATAAAGTAGTTCAGTTTAGCGCTAACTTTGAACTATACGGTGACTTATCGCGACGGATTACCCAACTACTCACCGACTTCACGCCTCGTACCGAGGTGTATTCTATTGATGAGTCATTTCTCGACCTCAGTGAGTTGGCCGGTAAAGACCATGACCTGCAGATGCGCATGCTGCGTCGTCGGATTCTCTCGCAAGTTGGCATCCCCGTGTCTATTGGGGTGGCGCCCAGCAAAACCTTAGCCAAGCTGGCTAGTGATCGAGCCAAGAAGGAGCCAAGCTTGCAAGGTGTGTTGGATCTGAGCCGAGCCCTGCCGGATGAGCTTGCGCAGCAACGCCGAAAAGTCCCGGTAGAAGATGTGTGGGGCGTGGGCCGGCGTTTGGCGCCCAAGCTACGCGGCACTGGTATCGCGACAGCCGAAGACCTGGCACATATGCGTCCCCAGCACGCCCGGCAACTCATGAGCATTAAGGGCGAGCAAACAGTTCGCGAGCTAAATGGTCAAGCCTGCCTGGGTTTAGAGGGCATGCATGTGCCGCCAAAGAGTATCGCGCGGACGCGTACTTTTGGCGAGGATACCAATCAGCTGTTTGTCTTAGAGTCGGCTGTTGCTAGCTTTGCTGCCCAGGCGGCATTTCGCCTCAGGGGTTCTCGGCAGCGGACGCGCCGGGCCGGGCTGTTTCTGACAACCAGTCGGTTCAAGCCTGGTTATAAAGTGTGGCGGACTGAGCTGCACTTTGAGATACCTACTGCCGATAGTGGTCAGCTGATGCAGGCCTTAGTGGCGGCTATGAACGAACTTTACCAGCCACATCAGCAGTATCATCGGGCTGGTGTTTGGTTGCATGATTTTGTACCGGACAGTATCTTTCAGGTTGATGTATTCGGAGCAATTGATGTAGCGGCCGAGACGCGGTCTCTAGAACGCATGCGAGCCTTAGACGCCGTGAACTATCGGTATGGTCGAGGAACACTTCGTTTTGCGGCTGAAGAGCTGGCCCGCAAATGGCAACCCAAGCGGCGCCTGCGTAGTCCACACTACACCAGCGAATGGAATGATTTGCCCACAGTTAAGCCGTTAGCCTATTTGTAACTGATACGGTCCGCGCTACCGACGACGCTGATCCAGGTTTGTCCAGGATTCAGTTTGATTGATTTGCCGCTGGCATCAAGGAACTTAATTTGGTCGGTGCCGCTAGATTTGCTCCAGGTGCCTTCAATCTTGTCTCCATCTTGGAAAACAATGGCTTTGCCACTACCTATATCGCCGTATTCGCTATTTACTCCGTTGGCGGCGATACCGTATGGGATCACGGCTACAATCACGACTTTTGGTGCCAGTTGATCGCCGCTCTCAGCGTCAATATGCGGTTTGCCGCCTTCGCTGCGTTTATAAGTGTTCGTGCTGGCGTCGTAGTCGTAGTGCGGATTGTAGAGATAGCCAGAAATATTGAAATCCAAAGATGTCGCCGTTGGAGTGGTAAGCTTCTTCTCTTCTTTACGAGGAAATCCGTCAAATTTGCTGCTAGTAAAGCCTTTGCTTTTGGACAGTTCATCTAGTCCCGCCATGGTGGTATAGAGGTTGTGCGGTGCATAGCGAGTGCTAATGCGTCGGTATGGCCCGGGGTTGGCAAACTGATCCAGATCTTTGATGCCCTCAGTCTTTATTTTGGCCAACCCGTCGCTGCTGCCACCAGCATGCGCTACGGCAGCGTCAAACCCGTGGAGCCAGTTGATATAGTACGGTCGTACGCTGCGCACCGGACCAATATTGGCTGGTTGGGCTTCTTGGAAGAGCGTTAAGAAACGTGTGATACCCCCTTCGGCAATGGCCTCAAAGACGACTCCCGCTTCTTTCAGGCCGGACTGTGGACGAGCATCAGGGCTATTCTCAATCATAATAGCGGTAACGGGGCGCAGATTAAGCTCTGGCTTGACCTGAATACCAGTCAATCGCGATGGTTCAGTAGTGGGTTTGGGCGGCTCTGGTTTAGGTGTCTCAACTTTGGCAACGGGTTTGGGGGTGGGTTTGGGCTTAAAGACAAACCATGCGCCAGCTGAACCGCCGCCAAGAACTAGTATTACGGCAGTAATTGCTGCAACCTTCTGAACTTTACTTAGTCGCCTGAACCAACGAATTGGGTGCGGTTTGTGAAACAGCCGCTTTCTTGGCTTATCTGGGGTTGTTATCTCGGGTTTAGCGATAGCATCACGTGCTGCTTCCATAGCAAGAGTATCCTCGGTCGTAACTTCGGGGGTGATAACTGTTTGTTTTAATGGTGTTGGTCGTTTTTTGGGACGACGAACAAATTCATCCATGAAGTCCATTGTAGCAAATGCTTATGCTTAGACGAAACTACAACAAACCAAGAGCGGTCTGAATTCTATTCAGGCTTATCTCTTTACCGAGTGTATGCAGGGTCTCGAACAGGCCGGGAGAAAATGGGGCTCCGGTACTGGCAATACGGATCAGGCTGAACAATATGCCTGGCTTGGTCTCGAGTTGGTCAAGCAGCTTGTTGAGGCGTGACTCGAGGTCGCCAAGGCTAAAGTCCGAAGACTGCAATTCGTCATAGGCTGCTTGGAGGAACTGTCGTTTTTCATCAGTATCAAGCTTACGGAGCTGTTTATTTTTCTCATCGTTCAAAAGGGCTAGGACGGCTTCGGTTGTCGGCTCGCTAAAGAAAAACTCAGTTAACATTGGTAGCTCGCTAAAAAACTTGAGACGTTCTTGGGTGATGGCTAGGACGGCTTCCTTATACTGCTTGTTCGCCGAGGCGGCCGACTTGGGCCAGAAGCTATCTGCGGCTGTTGCGAGTTCAGCTATGCTCATTGCTCTAATGTGCGCTCCATTGAGCCACTGCAAACGCTGCTCATCAAAGCGAGCGCCGCTACGTTGCACACGGTCTAAAGTAAACTTTGCAATCAGCTCTTCAACGCTAAAAACTTCTTGTTCGGTGCCATCATTCCAGCCGAGGCTGGCGATAAAATTGATCATCGCCGTGGCCAAGAAGCCGTCGCGAAGGTAATCCAGAACGTCTTTGGCGCCATCACGTTTGCTTAGTTTCTTTTTGCCGTCAGGTCCTAATATATGGGGCATTGTAGCTAGCAACGGGCGCTTAATCTCCAGTGCTTCGTAGAGGTTGAGGTAGTTAGGAGTACTCGCCAAAAACTCTTGGCCTCGAATAACGTGTGTAACTCCCATGAGCATATCATCGATGATGTGGGCAAAGTTATAGGTAGGATAACCATCCGACTTCATCAAGATAAAGTCATCAACAACCTCAGGGCCGGTCGAGAGATCGCCCATCACTTCATCGTGCCACTTATAGTTTTTTGGATCGGATTTAAAACGCAGTGCTTGCGTGCCGTCCCACTTTGGAGGATTCTCGGGTCGATGATTGCGATACAAAAATGGCTGCTTAGCCTTTTGGGCTTGCTCTCGAAAGGCTTGCACCTCCGCACTGGTATACGGATCAGCATAGGCATGTCCAGCCTTGATGAGGCTCTTAGCCCAAGCTTGGTAGGTATCAAGGCGCTCACTCTGACGGTAGGGTCCATACTCCCCTGGTTTATCGGGACCTTCATCATAATCAAGCCCTAAAGCATGCAAGCAATCCATTATATGTTGGTCGGCACCACTGACCTCTCGCGCTTTGTCGGTATCTTCCAGCCGCAGAATAAACTGCCCATTCGTCTGCCTGGCGAGTAGCCATGCAAACAGTGCAGTCCGAATACCGCCAACGTGTAAGAGCCCGGTTGGGCTGGGTGCGAATCGAGTACGTGCAGCTTTCATCCTGCCTATTGTACGCTACTTTACCCCTGTTACCAATTATTTATTGAGGAGTAGTTTGAGCGCTTGGTATTCAGTTCGGGCCTCTTGCCTAATTGAGTCAAACTTAATTTTGACATGGTAGTCGCGTTCGATTTTTTCGGCAGCCCACTTTTTATAGCTAGCATAGTCGCGATCAGCACCAAATCGATGAGCAGCCCATAGGTAAAAATCAGTCTGCAGGTGCCCCAGCGCGTCAGCAGTGGCCAGCACCTTTCCGGTGAGGCTATGCGGCGTCAGACCCTCATGACAGCTGTGAAGTTTGCAAGCGTCGTCGATAATCTCGGCAATGTCGTCTTCTGAATAATGATGGGCACGTAATATTTCTCGACCGATTGCTAAGCTCCGCTTCTCATGTTTGCTGTCACTGCGGAGCATTTCTGTATCGGCAATGTCATGGAGTAGTGCAGCTGCCCTGCATTTGGCCGGGTCTCCGCCGACCTTATCAGCAACTCTTTCTGCAAACCTCGCCACGGGGAGCACGTGCTTTTTATACAGCTGGTCGGCCCAGGGGTCGCGCCCAGGCTTTGCTGATGTATATAAATCTTTAACTGCCTGCTCAACACCTTGAAGCTGTATCATGAATAAATTATAACAAGCAAAGACAAGTAGACAGTGCTGAGTTAAAAGCTTGCGGCGATTTTGAGTAACTGCTCAGAACTTAATGCGGTGTCGCCCTCTACCTTATACCAGATACCACCGTCTACCCATGTGGCATTGTTGCTACCATAAATATAGACAATACGGCCCGCGGCTTGCGTGCGTTGCGTTGGCTGATTTGTAGTGGCAACAAAACCTTTCTCTAAGGTCTCGCTTGACCAATTAGAAGCGGTTTGAGTCACACTAAAGCTGCGATTGTCTCGTGTTTGGAAGCGATAGCTAACCTGACCTGGAGAGTAATTGATAGCACCGTTTAGAGCATATCCAGATGGGTGGTAGCCCGGTAGCTTTGCAGATATGCCTGCTCGAGAATCTGCCAAGCGCATGGCAAGATGTGGCAGGTTTTGGTAAGTAAAAAAGCCAGCCAATAACAGGAAGACTGCTGCCGAGGCGGCAAAACTGACAAAACGGGGTGAAAGGCCGGTCTTTTTAGCGACTCGATGTCGTCGGTGTGGGTGGCTAAAATGTTGCTCATGGCTAATCGCCTTTAGTAACGCTGCGTCAATCAGAAGATCCTTGTCGGATTTATGCTGAGCTGCACGATGATTAGTCGATTTGATCTTGCTGGCCGGTGCCGTTGTTTTGGGAACAGGATGTACGTCGATTGCAGCGTGTCGTTTAACTATCGGGGCATGACTCGAGCCAAACCGTGAGACCAACGTATGCTTGGCAGTTGCTTTGGCGCGCGCAAGTCGACGTTCGGAGACAGGCAGTGTTCGTGCATCATCAATTGATCTGCTGCGGCTGTCTAGTGCGCCGGCAACGCGATGCGGTTTCGCACCTAGGTAGGGCTTTTTAACTAACTCTCGCTTAAGGGTGTGTGCATGATGTTGCCGAGAGTGCAAATCTACGGAGCCAACTATGTTGTGGTGCTTGATTGCTCGTTTTGCAACTGTCTTTACTTGTGTAGAGTCCAAAGAAGCGGCGGGTGGTGCACTAACTACTACATCAGTAACAAGGGCGCCGGTATGAGCGTCATATACTTTGCCGTTTATTGTTATGGTGTTTTTTATGTGGGCCACGCTCGCATGCCTCATTGGCTTAGCTTATGCTTACTCCTATGGTACAAGCTTCTGCTCATCTCTTCAAGCCTCGAGATAACGTGAAGCGCACCATGGATCTTGCTTCAACGCTATGCTATAACTATAGATACTCCTCTCAAAAACTATGGAATTTCTCGACCCCGAAAAAAAGAAACAACACAATCGCCGTCTATTAGCGGGCTATGTGCTGATTGCAATTGCAGTTATGCTGGCAGCTCTTATACTATTCTTGCAATCGTCGGGATACGACCTGGACCGTAAAACAGGAAAAGTTATTCAGAATGGTTTAATCTTTGTCTCTTCGCATCCAGAGTCAGCAAAAGTCTACTTAAATGGCTCAGACCAAGGTGGCACAGATGTTCGTCTGACGGTACCCGAAGGTTCGTACACGGTTGAGTTAAAGCGCGACGGCTACCGTGACTGGAAGCGGACAATTAATCTGGAAGGCTCCAGTATCGAACGGTTGCAGTATCCGGTACTCTTTCCGGCAACACTCAAGACCAAAGATCAGACAGTGTTCAATGGGGCACCTCAGTTTATTACTCAAAGCCCGGATCGCCACTGGCTACTCGTTACCCAACCTGGAAGCGTTACCGATTTCTTGGCCTACGACAGTAATAACCCTAGCATAGCGCCGCTGAAATTCTCGCTGCCGGCGAACGTGCTGACAGCAACCAATGAAGCACAAACTCTAAAGCTGGTTGAGTGGTCGACCGACAACAGACACCTGCTCGTGACCCACAGTTTCAAGGATCAGTCAGAATACATCATGATCGACCGAGATACTCCGGCTAATTCGATCAACCTTACTAAAACGTTTAATATAGTGGGGGTCAAACTAGCGCTACGAGATAAAAAAGCCGATCAATTGTATTTGTTTGATGACGCAGCTCACATCCTTAAAACCGTTGATGTGAAGTCCAAGCAAATTACCACGCTATTATCGAATGTTCTGGCTTATAAATCATATGGCAGCGATACCTTGTTTTACGCACAAATTGACAGCAAAGATGCTGCTAAGACCAACATCAGACTGCGAGATAATGATAAAGACTACACCGTTCGTACCTATACAACGCCGAGCACATATTTGCTCGATCTGACGCGCTTTGACAATCACTGGTATATGGTTATTGGGTCGAAGGATGATGGCCGGGTAGCGATTTATCGTGATCCAGTTGACGCTATTAAGACCGATGCCAAAACGCTGCCTCTTGCCTACAGCGTGCTAATTATGAAGGATGCGCAGTTTGTTTCCTTCTCGGCTAATGCGCGATTCATTATGGTTCAAAATGGTTCGCGTTTCGGTGTTTATGATGCCGAAACAAACAAACGTTTTTATTACGAGCTCAACAAAACACTTGCCTCCGAGCAGAAAGCAACGTGGGTGGATGGTCACCGTATTTTGGCAAACGCTGACAATAAAGTGGTTGTCTTTGACTTTGACGGTATCAACCAGCAGACTCTCGTACCTGTGCAGTCTGGGACTTTGCCCTACTTTGATCGCGACTACACACGACTTTACGCTCTGGGACCGTCAGTTGCCACAAAAGACAAGACAGCGTTAACCGAAACACCGCTTAAACTCAACATAAAATAATACCTACGAAGCCTCTACGAGCTAAACCAGTCTTTGATCCGTTGCCACAACGACGGCGCATTACTAGGGATGATTGAGGGCAGCCCGCCAGATTGCTTGGCGGTGCTCGAGCTGTCTTTGGCTGGATCAGGGCTAATTTGCTCGCCGACTACCACCAAACGATTGAGTGAGGTCCCAGGAGGGTCGCAGGTTATCAATGTGGCGGTAGCTGTTTTGCCGTTACTTCCTAGGACGCCAAGCTCGGTCGGTTTCACGATTTTTTTATCGTAAACTTTATAAGCGTAGCGGGTATTGTTCCGAGTAAGGTAAAAAACATCTCCGGCATCCAGTTTGCTCAGCAAAACAAAGGCAAACTTATAGCTTCCCTTGTTGAGGATGTTGTTGCTGGAATGGCCAAATATTACTGCATTGCCTTTTTCACCTGGACTTGGCGTGTTGGCGTAGTGCACAACTCCTTTTTCAAGTGCTTTTTGAATAGCTTTTTCTTCAACTGACGGTTCATCGTACACTACCGGAATCTCGACGTTGATTTTTGGAATGATGATCTTTTGTCCCGCAACAGCGGCGTTAGTATCAATGATGATCGGCGTGTTACTGACTTGCCGACTAGGTGTAATAAACGGTGCAATAAAACGTTCGTTAAAGAAACTGAATAGTAAAACTAACACCACTAACGAACCCATGCCAACGCCAAACAATACAGACTGAAAATGCTGTTTGGCAGAGAGCTTGCGCGCTGTCTGTGCCTTGGTTTTCTCGCGGAGCTGGCGTTTTAATTCGGCAACTGTTTTGCTAGCCGTTTGTTTGTGATGCTCTAATTTGTCTCGCGTTGATGTGGGGTTCTTAGGATGCGTATTTTCAACAGATTGTATGTGTACTACATGTGGCGTTGAGCTCGTTTCGGTTGGTAGTTTTTGCCCATGCTCACGGTAGAACTCGTTCCACACCTCATGCTTTTCGGCGTCGTTCAGGCTAAGGTAATAGTTATGCCAAGCAGTTTGAATTTCAGCCAGGGCCATCCCAGACTCGGTCAGTTGCTTCATGTAAGCCTGGTGTTTCGACAGGGTTTTCTTGATGCCAATAACTTCTTTAGCTTCGGCGACAGCACTTGGTTCGGTTTGGTATAGACGATCAAGTTTTTGACGAATTAGATCAGCGGCTGGGTTCGCCCCACCTGCGTTTGTTCCCTCGTTTTGTTGATCTGACTGATTCATCATGTACGCTTGTCTTCAAGTATAGTACAATTACCCCCGTCTGTACCCCACAAAGTGCGCCGCGGCCAACTTTGTGAAGACCCGACATGGTCCTGGGCGAGTGGCGGAACTGGTATACGCGCACGACTCAAAATCGTGTTCCTTACGGATTGAGGGTTCGATTCCCTCCTCGCCCACCACATTTGATTTTAAAGGCGCTTATGAAAAAATCATGGCTCACAAGTCTCGGCTTGAGCTCGCTTGCTGTGACAATCGTACTTGGTCTCATGGCTTGGACAATCCTCGTTACTTTTAAGCAAGGCGTCGAGAAACAGCAAGCACAACCATCCAATGTTTTGGGTGAGGCTACAGGTTGTCAAATTGACTTCAACAACCTACAGCAGCATGATAGCCAGAGCGGTTTGATCGCTCATGCGCTTGGTACGATCAACGGTGATCTATACACTAATTCAGTTGAGGCCTTTAACGAGAGTTATCGAAAAGGCTTCCGCTATTTTGAAGTCGACCTGGTACGGTTAAGAGATGGAACGGTCGTTACTGCCCATGATGAACACGAGGTCAACTTCGGCCTAACTAAAAAATTTGCGGAGATTACCAAAGCAGAGTTTTCTGGTCGTAAGTATGATAGCAAATATACCCCTCTGATTGACACGCAATTTGTACAGCTCGTAAAGGATTATCCAGACGTCTGTGTAATTTTGGATACTAAAGGCCAACATGTGGAGATAATAAAACGCTTAGCTGAAGTGGCTCATCATAACCCCTTTATCATGGACCGTCTCATACCTCATATCTCAGACGAGGCGAATCTCAAATCAATCGAAGCTGTCTATCCGTTTAAAGCTACGATGCTGGCACTCTACAGACTCCTCAACATTCGCCCATATAGCGAAGATGAAATTATCAACTATATACGACAGGATAATATCTCTGCCGTCATGATGAATATTAACGCTGACGATCCGACGCTAGCAAAAATCAGCAATGGTCGAGCTCCGGGGATTTTTGATTACGAGCAATTTCATAACAGATTAAATCTAGCTCGTATACCTCACTATGTTCATAGCACGAGCGATCCAGGTCAGATCAAGCAGTTTCGGCGTGAAGGAGTTGGCGTGTATTCCAACGGAGTGTTCGTGCAGCCATGAGCCGTATTTTCCGCATGGGTTTACTCGTTCTGGCGATGGTCGTCCTATCCGCTTGTTTACTCGGTTTGTATATGCATAGCTACCACTCACCTGGTGCTACTATGTTGCCGCAGCCTTCATTTACGTTCGCTGCGGCCGGCGATTTTGATGCAACGGATCAGACAGTACAAGTGCTCGAAACCATAAAGGCTCAAAGCCCAGATTTTGCCCTAGCATTAGGCGATTTTGGCTACGACACTGTACGTCCTGATGAATGGTGTTCACTGGTGCACACGCACGTAGGTACGGCTTTTCCTTTTGAACTGATACCTGGTAATCATGACACCGCCAAGCTAGCTGCTTACCAGACTTGTCTCCCTAATCGTATGACAAATGGACAAGGCACATATCCAGCTCAGTATTATTTTGATCATAAGGGCACTCGGATTATAGCGATCGCTCCCAACCTGACCATTGATTCTAAACGCTACGATTACTCAAGTGACACTTCGCCTGACTACCAGTGGCTCAGTCAGGCTATTGACCAGGCTCGTCAACAAAAGATTCGCTGGGTGGTCGTGGCTATGCACGAGAACTGCTTGAGCATAGGTGAAAAGACCTGTGAGATAAGCCCCCATCTTTTTAAGGCTTTAATTGCCAAACGGGTAGATCTCATACTCCAAGGGCATGAGCACGGCTATATGCGAAGCAAGCAGCTAACGACAAATGCGGATTGCCCCACTTTTAGCGAAACCATCTACAACCCTGCCTGTGCTCTTCAGTCGCGTAGTTCATATTCGCGCGGCCAAGGGCCGGTCCTCGTTCTGGCGGGCACTGGTGGTGTAGCCCTGCGCGATATTCATGCTGACAATCCGTTGTCTCAGTATTTTGTGCAGTGGAATGGAAAAAACGAGAGTCCGCTTCATGGCGCGGCAATTGTACAGGTTTCTGATAACCAGTTACGTGTCGATTTTCGCGATACGCAGAATAAAGTTCGTGACAGTTTTGTCATTTATTAAACCAAAGCTAGCTCTATAAATTAGATATACTGTTGAGCATTGCGTACTTCTAAAATAAATAGTATAATATGCTTGTTATGGCATTTTTGGATAATTATGTTGATGGTGGAAACTTTAAGACGGCCGAACGAGAAGCGCTTGAAAGACACGCTGCTGTCGTCGCACGTGTTCGAGCTTTAACAACCGAAAATCTTGCAAAAGCAGCGCTAAAGTTTCCTCAAGATTACACGACAGGTGAAAGTTCGAGTGATCGCGGTATTAATCATGAGTTCGACTGGGTGACAGTTGCCGATCCGCGTGAAACAGGCAAAGAAATTAGTATTCAACCCGTCATTGAATATAGGCCCGGTGATGAGGATGGACTTTATATTGACCTAGTACTTCGTGGACGCAACAATGAAGGTGAACTTTGTGAAATTGGAAGAATGGCAGTAATGGATCAAGTTTTTACTGCTGACCCAACCTTATTGTTAAACTTGGACGGTAAGCCTGGCACCAATTGGGGAGCCAACCCCGAAGAAGAAGTAGCCTGGACAAGCGCTGATGCAGCACTTTTTTTGACAATGGTTGAGACTAGCCTACCACGAGCGCTGTAGTCAGCGCTTCGAAGGTTTTGCTGGGGTTTTGCAACCACCAAACAGCGGCATGTGCTGCAACTGGTACTCGCCAGTTCTCCTCGTTATCTAGCATTGTATGGGTTGTACTGACTCTTCCCTGACTTGCGACGAACAGTGTTTGTAAATGTTTAACCACAATATTTGCAGTGAAGGTTGTCGTGAAGTCATGCAGCCAATCAACAAGTCGCAGGAGGTCCATATCAAACGTTATGGCTTTGGGGTATGAGCTTTGTTGGGCAAGTTTCTGTAGCTGAGCTAGGCTGAGTACTACACACGTATCGGGTCGCTCCCACAAACTTTTTGGTGAGCTGACAAAATAATCAACCGCATCTCTAGTGACGGTTAACTGGCCCGAGTACTTACTGATAAATTTCTCGAGCAAGATAGCGGTTTCACTGTTGCGCCCTAAATCACCGGCCAGTAGTACGCCGTCAGCCCAAGCGGCACTTGCGAGCAGCTCCGCTAGGGCTTTTTGGCTAAAGCTGCCACTGGGCGTGCTCGGTGCATAGTCCGCTGTTTCAAGAATGGCCTTGACGACACGCTGGATGGCATCAGGCAGGATTACTCTGGCCGTACCAATCCCGGCTTTAACACTTTC
The DNA here is from genome assembly GCA_964530555.1 of uncultured Candidatus Saccharibacteria bacterium. Taxonomy (GTDB): domain Bacteria; phylum Patescibacteriota; class Saccharimonadia; order Saccharimonadales; family AWTP1-31; genus CAZHBD01. The sequence goes on from CAZHBD010000007.1 coordinate 19,303, forward strand.
GTTGTAGGCCGTAGCCACGGCCGAAAACCCGTGAGCGTTTCCACCAATAATCAACACCTTGCCCGCTTGTGCTCGATTTTCTGGTCGGCTCCAGACTAAATCTGGAAACAGAGGTTGGTTGGTTTGTTTAGCCCAATATGAACGATCCATGGTGTGGCTCCAACTTATACACCATATTTTTGCGTTCGACAACCACCTGCCATGCTTGTTTGGCGGCTGTTTCAAAGAGGGCTTGGGTCGGATTGAAGGCTATGGGATGAGCAACCATCTGTAGCATGGATATGTCACTCTCACTGTCGCCCACAGCATAGCTGCCTGAAAGGTCGAGATGGTGTTTGGCAATAAACTGTTTGAGCACTTGGTGCTTATTAGCACTGCCAAGAATTTTTTCACCCGTAAAGCGTCCATGGTCCTGCAGATACTTCGTACCCACATAGTCATCAAATTGGTAATAGGCAGCAATTTTCTCTACTAACTCCTGTTGCGATCCTGATATCGCTAGCAATATGTAGCCCTGCGCTTTCAGTGAGGCAATTAGGTCGCGAGTATAGGTATAAACTTGGTCTCTGTACTCAGCGAAGACTGCTTCGACGGCTTGGTTGAAGCTTTCGACGGTCAGGTTTTGGAGGGCTGCTTCGTAGGCGGTGATCAGGGCGAGTTCATAATCGCGGAATGATAAAGCATGCTCACGTTGCTTCCAGCGCATCCGAGCAGCTCGAATGTCGTTATACAGCTTTTGATTGCCCTGTTGCTTGAGCAGCTCGTTGGCGACGGCGTGGTACAGCTGCCAACGTATGAGTGTGCCGTCGATATCAAAAACGGCAAATTTCTTGCTATTCTTGGTAGGCGGTGTACTTGGCATGCTTGCCTTTCGCTTTCTCCACCGGATACTTCTGCTCGTTTTCGGACATTTTGCGCTCGAACGCGTCGCCCAAATCGATATCGAAATAATGGGCCATCAGAATCACCCAGTACAGGACATCCACTAATTCATCGGCAACATCATTCTTATTGGATTGCAGATGAGTACCAATTTCTTCGGGACTTTTCCACTGGAAGTGTTCAAGTAACTCGGCTGCTTCGAGAGCTAAGGAGATGGCTACATCCTTCGGTTGATGAAACTGCTCCCAGTCCCTAGCCTGAACAAAGGCCACAATGCGGGACTTGAACTCGGCGAGCGATACGTGCTCAGTTTTTACCATTCTTGCCTTCCAACCAGGTGGCAATTTGGTGTGCCCAATCTCGTTCATGCCCCAAGAAGCTATGATCCGCCTCATGTACTAGTTGGTAGCTGCACTGGGCAGCTATTTTCGGTCTGGTGTACTGGCGGATTAGATTCAAGGCCTGAATTGTCCCTCCAGCGGTGTAAGTGTACTCGTCAAATTCACCAAAAATTGTCAAAAATGTGCGGTCGATCTTCTTTAGTTCTTGAAACAACGGTTTTGTGCCAAGTCGTTTGTTTGTGGCTTCGTAATATGGAAATGTATTATATGCGCCATCTGGATCAAGAATATCTAGGGCCGCCTGGGCGCTAAAAGGATACATCCCTGTGTATTTTGGTAGTGTCGTTAGCGGTTTGTTGGACTCAATGGCACGCTTTGCATATGCTATTGCTTTCCAGAAGCGCTTGTCACCTAGCTCACAATACGAGTTGCCGCTGTCATCCCCCGGTCCACTCAACACATACTTAGAAAACGGGTTATCACTAGTCCGGGAGTGATATGCACAGATCTTGTTTGCTCCAGTACTATGCCCGATGAGGTAAAATTCGCTGTAACCGTTCTCACGAGCAAAAGCAATCGCGCCATCAATGTCTTTCACGCAGTCGGCGATCTTTTCATAGTGAGTGCCACCTACATAGTTCCGTTCTTCTACAGGCAGTGAATCATCTACTACTAAAAGATTTTTGCGACTATGTGCCCCACGATTATTGAAGGCTAACAAAGCTATGCCTGCAGATGTGAGTTCTTCTGCCAAAGTATTCACGACGAGTGGTTTATAAAATACTCCATTATCACCCATGCCATGTAGCAAAATTGCAATTTTCTTGCTCGCTTTTCCTGGTGAGTATAATGCTCCTGGCAGCGCTAGCCTATCTGTGCTTAATACTTGTACAAGCTGTAGCAACATTAAGAATCCAAGTCAATACTTACCGGGCAGTGATCGCTGCCCATTACGTCGGCATGAATAGCGGCATCTTTCAGTTTGTCAGCAATAGATTTTGAGGCCAACCAGTAGTCAATCCGCCAGCCCACATTTCGGGCTCGGGCATTGGCCCAGTGTGTCCACCAACTATAGGCCTCGGTTTTGTCCGGATAAAATTGACGAAAGGTATCAACAAACCCGGCGTCCAAGAAGTCTTGGAAGCGTTCGCGTTCTTCATCAGTAAAGCCATGTTTGCCAACATTGGGGCCTGGATTTGCCAAATCGATTTCTTGGTGAGCTACATTTAAGTCACCGCAGAATAATACCGGCTTGTTTTCCTCCAAGCGTTTTACATATGCCAAAAACGCCTTGTCCCAGTGATCGTAGCGCAGGCTTAGTCGGCTCAGATCACCTTTACTGTTGGGGGTGTAGACGGTTACCACCCAGAAGCTATCAAACTCGGCAGCAATCACGCGGCCTTCGTCGTTGGGGTTGCCATAGCTATCTCCGGTGACGTCGTACTTTTTGACAATGTCTTCAGGGAAGCCATTTATAACTTGCAGAGGCTTAACTTTGCTAAAAATAGCCGTGCCGCTGTAACCTTTTTTCTTGGCTGAATTCCAATACTCTGTATAATCTGGCAGGTCGATTTCAGCTTGGCCTTGCTCAGCTTTGGTTTCTTGTATACAAAGGATATCGGGCTGATGTTCGGCCATAAATTTTTGAAAGGCACCCTTGTTGACCACAGCGCGTATCCCATTGACGTTCCATGAATAAAGCTTCATAACTTCATTATATCCTTGATCTTGTAATATTCTTACTTGTTTTTTACAACGATTTGTAGTATAAGTAAGGTTCCTATGCGCGAACGTAAGCTGTACTCTCTGGCTGAAATTGAGCGACTGCACTTACCTGGTTATCGTAACACCAGTAGTCTTAACGCGGCCCTGTCCGATCCAGAATCTGCTTGGGATGCTGTACTCTCTGCAAGTATATTTACCACTGACGAAGACGGTACGCGCAAAGTGCTTACTGGCATACGCCGCGAAGAGACTCATCGAACTCATCCCGGGGTGGTTAGTACGCCAACGATGAGATTACCGAATACCCTTGCTCATTCAATTGTTCGTCGCCGCCTGGAGGCGATGGGCGGGCGCTATCCGTCGTTCGTTGTGCCGAAGCTGGATCCTGAAGCGGGCTTGGTACCGAAAACGGTCAAGACGCTCCCCGATAAGACGGGTAACTTCAATAGAGAGCCCTTTCCAAATAGGCGTTCTGACCTGCCTTTTGCTGTGGGCTCAATGCTTGGCCAAAAGCTCAGCGCAGCCAGTAGGCTCGAGATGAGTCCCGATGGCTCGCTTGGCACCGTCTCTTTATCGGCAATTATGGCTGGATTTAGTCATGCGACGACCGAACGTGGTACCGATTACTTCGAACCATTAATTATGCTAGGAGCAACCGTAGAGCTTGGTGAACCAGACATCATTCCGCAAGATACTGAATCGTATCGTAATGTTGGCTTTGTACCAGTAACGAACTTCCTAGAGGGTCACACACTTCGTAATGCCAACACGCTAGTTCCAAGCTTGCGCGAAGGCGATGAAATTGATGTATGTGTCAAAGGTATGTGTCTCGCAACTACCCGTGAAGTGATTGGTGGCGGTGAACCTCCCCGATTGCTTGCAGCAACTGCCTAGTTTACTCTGTAGGCTTATAAGAGCACCGACAATGCGGCAATCGTCGCGTCACGTGAAGAAGTTACGCGAGTAATGATTCCTTTGGTTACCAAACCTGACAATCCTTGTTTTTTGCCGATATCCGTGACCCCATGGCTTTTTGCAACCGCATCACTCAAGTTAGACTGCTTATGTATATGCTCCATGGTTTCTGATGGAGTTAGAACGCTCGGACCAATTCCTACACCGATTTTACCCGCTTTGTTTATTACCGCTGCGGCAGTCTGCGTAAACCAGTGTTCCGAAATTCTGTGTTGGCCACCTTCAAGACCGACCCCATAGTCTGCGTCCACTGCCAAAAGTGCCTCTTTTGCTCTGTTTGTCGCTCCTTGGAGTGTTTCTTCATCGTTCATTGGTTGCTCGCCCACACCTGAATCAGTTTCTACGCCAACTATCTCCACTGTTTCGCCAGGCAATAATAATCGAAAGGCTTGTTCGACTGCTTCTAATTTTGTGGGGTTCTTTGAGCCGACGGCAACACGCATCACCTAATATTAGCAGATTTGAAAATTGTTGAAAAAGTGGTGGAATTTTGCTAATCTTAAAGGTACCGTGTTTAAGCGTGTATTGATCAAAATCTCAGGAGAACAGCTGGCGGGAAAAATGAACGCTGGTATTGACGCTTCGATTGTTCATTACCTCGCTGATGAAATAAAAAAGGTTATCAAAGTCGATTGCCAAGTAGTTATCGTTGTCGGTGGTGGCAACATTGTTCGTGGAGCAGATACGGCAGGTCACGGTATCCACCGCGTGACGGCTGACCATATGGGACTATTAGCAACGCTCATCAACGCCCTAGCGATAACCGATATCTTCGAAGCTGAGGGGCTGAAAACGCGCTGTTTAAGTAACCTCCATGCGCAGCAGGTTGCTGAAATCTTCGTGCATCGACTGGCCGAAAAACATCTACGCCGCGGACGGGTGGTCATACTGGCTGGTGGCACAAACCGCCCCTACCTTACCACGGATACTGCTGCGGTGCAGCTTGCACTCGAGTTAGGCTGCGATGCTGTACTGAAAGCTACTAAGGTTGACGGTGTATACGACATGGATCCTATGAAATATCAAAAAGCATCAAAGCAAGAGAAAATGAGCTTTGAACGTGCCGTGGCTGATAAGGGTGTCAAGGTTATGGACAAGGCAGCTCTTGGGTTAGCCATGGAACACAAAATGCCAGTCATCGTCTTTGACAGTATGAAAACGAATAATCTGCTCAAGATCGTAAAAGGCGAAGTGGTCGGTACGACCATCAGTTAGTATGCTGGCGGAAGAGGTGGGATTCGAACCCACGGTACCCGTGAGGGCACAACGCTTTTCGAGAGCGTCCAGTTCAACCACTCCTGCACTCTTCCGTGTAACGAAATAATTATACCTGAATCGTACAAAATGTACTTGTAGTTATAGATACGCAAAAAATACTACATTACTTGCTTGCCGCCCTGGCAAATTGAAGGGTAAACTAGCCCTAGCATATGGCCATCATCAGCTTAAAAGACGTCAGTAAACTGTACGGCTTCGGCGATGCCACGACAGTGGCGCTCGACGAAGTCAATCTAACGATTGAAGCGGGTGAATTTGTCGCCATTATGGGTCCCAGTGGCTCAGGAAAATCAACATTGATGAACCTGATTGGTTTATTGGATCGGCCAACACACGGTGAGTATATGCTGAGCGGGCGCTCAGTCGCTAAGCTTCGTCCTAACCAGCGTGCCAAAGTACGTCGTGACAAAATCGGTTTTGTCTTTCAGTCATTTAATCTGTTGCCACGCCTCAACGTCCTTGAAAATGTTGCGCTTCCCCTTGCATACAAGGGCATGACGCAAACGCGACGGCTCAAGCAGGCCGGCGCTGTGCTTGAGCGCGTTGGCCTGGGCGATCGCGAATACTTCATGCCGCGTGCGCTCAGCGGTGGACAGGCCCAGCGGGTAGCAATCGCTCGCGCCCTCGTTAACAACCCAGACATTATTATCGCTGACGAGCCCACAGGAAACCTAGACAGTGGTTCGAGCTTGATTGTAATGGAACTCTTAAGCGAACTCCACCAGACTGGTAATACCATTCTTATGGTGACGCATAACCCCGAGCTCACCCGCTATGCAGACCGTGTCGTATACATGCATGATGGCGGCATTGTGCTCGACCAACAAACACCTGTAGGCGAGGTGCCGCGCGCGGCCCGCAAGGTGATGTACCTGTATCCTCGACGGACAGAGGAAGATGACTTGGCCGGTGTTTCCGCGCTGATGAAGAGCATACCCGCTAAGGTTGTTGCCAAACGAAAGTCGCGAAGTAGCAAGAAGACATCGACAGCCCGAAGACCTCGTAAAACTCGCCAGAGGAAAACAAACTGATGGCAAAGGGCAACTATAAGCAGGCGGTTCGAACCTTACGCAAAGCCAAGTGGCGAAGTCTATTAACAATGTTTGGTGTGATTGTTGGTGTAGTGTCGGTAATTACGACGGTGTCGCTCGGCGAAGGTGTCAAGCGCCAGGTTTTAGGGCAAGTTAACCGCCTTGGTCATGACCTTATCACTATCCGCCCTGGGAATGTAGTGAAGCGAGACAAATATGGAACGATTACCAGTGTTGACCTTGCATCGGCATATGGTTTTGGCAGCGGCAGCCTAAGTGAGTCTGATCTAAAAGTTGTCGAAGA